>JBFHEW010000306.1:0-4259 GCA_041583955.1 Bacteroidia bacterium
ATCTGAGCAATGGTACTGATAAAGGCCGAAACCTTCAGAGGCGCGCTGGTAATGATCTCTATCAGCTTCCCCTTATCAATACCGAAAAGGTCCAGCGGCAGTTCTTCCAGCAGACGCGAGTCCAGGATCTCACCCACAGGCGAGAGTTGTTTGTCCAGTTTTAACGAAACAAGCCTGTCGTAAGGAACATCCAGCGCTGCGGCCAAGGTGGCTATCTTCTCCGTTTTCGGATATTTCTTGCCCTTCTCTATTTCATTGATATAGGAAATGGAAAGCCCGGACTTATCGGCCAATTCGGTCAATGAGAGTTTCTTGGCCGTGCGGAACTGTTTGAGCTTGAGCCCAAAGATGAGTTTGATATTGTCTTCGCTTAACGACATGTTTGCAACGCACAAATATACGATTGACACTGCTGCGAATTTCCTTTTTTGAAGAAATTTCTCTTTTAGCGAAAATTCGCTGGTTGTTTCAAATTCATTCTTACCTTTGCGTCAAATTCAAGAAAATGTCAAACGTAACTATGGCCATGAATGGCGTTGAGATAAAGGGCGAATTGAAAGCCGGATATGACGAGATCCTTACCCCTGATGCGATTGCATTCGTTGTAAAACTTCATAGAGCCTTTAACGGCAGAAGAAAGGAACTGCTGGCTGCCCGCCAAGTAAGACAAACAGAGATCGATAACGGAAAATTCCCTGACTTCCTTCCGGAAACAGCACACATCCGCGAAAGCGAATGGACGGTAGCACCACTTCCGTCAGACCTGTTGGATAGGAGAGTGGAGATCACCGGTCCGGTCGATCGTAAAATGGTGATCAACGCTTTGAACTCAGGTGCCAAAATGTTCATGGCAGATTTTGAAGACAGCAACGCTCCATCTTGGGACAATAACGTTGGTGGTCAGATCAATCTGCGTGACGCGAACAGGAGAACCATCACGTTTGAGAACGAGAACGGAAAGAAATACGCGCTGAACGATAAAATTGCAACGCTTCTTGTGCGTCCACGTGGTTGGCATTTGGTGGAGAAAGGATTGATGATCGATGGCGAGCCATGCTCAGGTGGTCTGTTCGATTTCGGTCTCTACTTCTTCCATAACGTTCATCAGCTGCTAGAAAACGGTAGCGGTCCTTACTTCTACCTTCCGAAAATGGAAAGCCACTTGGAGGCTCGACTGTGGAACGATGCTTTCGTGATGGCACAGAACGACCTTGGAATTGAGCAAGGCACGATAAAGGCCACGGTTCTTATCGAAACCATTCTTGCTTCTTTCGAACTGCACGAGATACTTTGGGAGCTGAAAGACCACTCAGCAGGATTGAACTGCGGACGTTGGGATTACATCTTCTCGTACATCAAACGATTCAGAAACCACCCAGAATTCGTGGTTCCGAACCGTGATCAGGTAACGATGGCGTCTCCATTCATGGATGCGTACTCCCGTCTGGTCATCCAAACGTGCCACAAACGTGGTGTTCACGCCATGGGCGGAATGGCTGCTTTCATTCCTATTAAAGGAGACGAAGAGGCCAATGCTGCAGCCGTAACAAAAGTGAAGAACGATAAGATCCGTGAAGCGAAGAACGGACACGATGGAACGTGGGTAGCACACCCAGGATTGGTTCAGGTGGCCATGGACGTATTCAATGAATACATGCCAGAGCCGAACCAGATATCAAAGCAGCGTACTGAAACCATTACTGCTGCCGACCTGATCGAAGTTCCGAAGGGAACCATTACGGAAGAAGGCGTTCGCAAGAACATCAATGTGGGTATTCTTTATCTCGAAAGCTGGCTACGCGGAAATGGTGCCGCTGCCATTTATAACCTGATGGAGGATGCGGCAACTGCCGAGATCTCCAGAACACAGGTTTGGCAATGGATCCAGCGTGGAGCTGAAATGGAAGATGGCCGCAAAGTGACCTACGGAATGGTTGAAGGTTTCATTCCGGAGGAATTGAAGAAGATCGAAGCATACGTTGGAAGCGATGCTTACACCAGCGGAAAATTCGAATTGGCGACAGAGCTTTTCAAGAAGCTGGTTGCAACCGAGGAGTTTGAGGAATTCCTAACCCTGAACGCGTACAATTACATCTAATAAAAACGATTAAACATAGAACATGAAAAATCCACAAACCAATTATGTTTCTGCACTGGAAACAGTTAAAAAGCTCAAAGCGAAATACGGGGACACCTGGGGAGAGATCAACCCTGAGCATGCAGCACGCATGTACACACAGAACCGTTTCAAAACGGGATTGGACATTGCAAAATATACTGCAGGTATCATGCGTGAAGACATGGCTGCTTATGATGCAGACCATTCAAAGTACACACAATCTTTGGGCGCTTGGCACGGGTTTGTGGCTCAGCAAACGATGATCGCTGTGAAGAAGCATCACAAAACAACGAAAGGACGATACATCTACCTATCTGGTTGGATGGTTGCGGCTTTGCGTTCTGAATTCGGACCGCTTCCAGATCAATCAATGCACGAAAAAACCTCTGTGCCCAACCTGATCGCGGAGATCTATGATTTCCTGAAGCAAGCCGATGCAACCGAGTTGAACGACCTGTTCCGTAGAAAAGCTGCTGGCGAAGATGTTCAGGATCTGATCGATAATTTCGAAACACATGTTGTGCCTATTATTGCTGACATCGATGCTGGGTTCGGTAACGAGGAGGCAACATACCTACTCTCTAAGAAAATGATCGAGGCTGGTGCTTGCGCCATCCAAATTGAAAACCAAGTGTCTGATGCCAAACAGTGTGGTCATCAGGATGGTAAAGTAACCGTTCCGCATGAAGATTTCATCGCGAAGCTGAACGCGATCCGTTACGCATTCTTGGAATTGGGTGTAGAAGACGGAATCATTGTGGCCCGTACCGATTCTGAAGGAGCAAGCTTGACTCAAAAACTACCTGTTTCGCAGGAACCTGGTGACCTCGCTTCTCAGTATTTGGATTTCGTTGATGCCGAGGAAGTAAGCATTGATGACGTTAAGGACAACGATGTATTGCTGAAGCGTAACGGAAAATTGGTCCGTCCGGTTCGTTTGCCTAATGGTCTTTACAGTTTCAGACCAGGCACAAACATCGACCGCGTTGTATTGGATTGTGTTACAAGCCTACAGAACGGAGCAGACCTACTTTGGATCGAGACTCCAACGCCAGATGTGGAAGCGATCGCAGTTATGGTCAACAAAATCAAAGAGCAAGTTCCTAACGCCAAATTGGTGTACAATAACTCGCCATCATTCAACTGGACATTGAATTTCCGCAAGCAGGCTTACAAGCGTTGGGAAGCTGCCGGAAAAGACCTATCGGCTTACGATGCGAATGACCTGATGAATGCGAAATACGATGGTTCTGAATTGGCGATTGAAGCTGATCAGAAGATCAAGACATTCCAAGCAGATTCATCAAGAGTATCAGGTATTTTCCATCACTTGATCACGCTACCGACTTACCATACAACTGCTCTGCATATGAACGACCTATCCGCAGGTTATTTCGGAGAAGAAGGCATGTTGGCTTACGTAGGTGGAGTTCAGCGTCAGGAGATCCGAAAAGGTGTTTCTTGCGTGAAGCATCAGCGAATGGCAGGTTCTGACCTTGGTGACGACCACAAAGAGTTCTTTGCCGGAGACAAGGCCTTGAAAGCTGGTGGTTCTAAGAACACTTCGAACCAATTCGAGGCAGCTCACTGATTGAACCAGGATCTTAGACCGTTCCGTTTACAGTCTAAGGAGTTCACCTCAAATTAAACAGAAGCCCCGGTCAATTGACCGGGGCTTCTTTGCGTTTAGAGCTATCGTATCATTCGTCAGGCTCCCAACATATAAACCTTCACTAGTAAGGCGTTTAAACGCACGCAAGAAGTCTTTAAAGTGGTATTTGACCTAAATTTCAAAGTGGATTTCACTCTTAACATGAGCCAATGAAACAACAAGGACAGACAAAACAAATGCCTGCAAGAACTACAAGGCAGCTAAAGACATAATAGAAGTCTCTACCCATGAACTGAAACACTTCTGGTACTAAGAGACCTATAAAAACGTACGGCATAAAAAAAGCCTGACCGAGAAGGCCAGGCTTTTGCTTTCAATTGGAGTATTTCAATACTCCCAAAGGTCATGTTCCAGAATGAAGATCTGCTCCTTGATGCGTTCCGCTTCGAGCAATTGATCGATTCCATTCAGCATGTAGTCAGATATCAAACGGTCATATACGTTCTTTTCCTTGTAGATGTAGGAACC
>JBFHEW010000307.1:0-4254 GCA_041583955.1 Bacteroidia bacterium
AAAACAGCGATCAACATTCCTTCTCCTCTGTAGCCAAGGTTATGTATGGTAACCCCGCTCAACATATCTATCTGGTTAAACCCTTTGCCATAATCACTCTCCGAATAATTGACCAAGACTGCCTTATCGGAATCCAACGGCTCAAACTTATCAATAGGCGCATTGCTCTTCTCTTTCTTCCCCACCGGTTCTGTTGAACGTACAAAAGGGAGGCTCTGAATGGCATTCAATGTGGCAGAATCGGGTACGTGAACAGATACGGAATTGAACCACTTGGAATGCGTCAAGTAATCTGCACCGGTATTAAGCACTGCCTGTAAGTACAACGGGTCAATGGGTAGGTCATTCTCTGTAAGCGGTATCTGCTGCCGTTCCCTCCTATCTAACGCACGTTGCGATAGGAACTCAAGCGGTCGATCGAGAGCATAAGGTGTGTCATTCTTATCGGTGAACTCGATCCAATGTTGCTTTTGCATGGATTGAGCAAACGAAAACGCTGGAGATAGGATGATCGCTATGAAAACAGGCCATCTCATTCTCCAAAATCGGTTACAACCATTTCAAAGATGAATCCGATGGAGTCCGCGCCCTGAATGTTGTACATTCTCATTTGCTTATGAATGAGGCCGATATCCTTGGCGTAAACTTCCTTGGCATACACATCCAAGCCAAAGGACGCTGGTCGGTCTATCTGCAACACGGTCACAGTAGAGTCGAACGTGAATCCGTTGATGCTATAAGGTTCGTTCACATCGGTGTAGCGATAATTCCAGACTTCCGGAACGGTGGTCTGATTGTAAAGTTCCTGTAATGTCTGAAGTGTATTCTTGCTGTTTCCGTTCCAGGTCTTCCCTGCCCTAACGGGGAAATTATGTTTGATGAAAATGACATTCTCCTCATTCTGCTCAGCAATTCTGGTGGTCCTTACCTTGTACCACACGTCTTTTATTGCCCAATCGGCCAACGCAGACTGTCTGAAATGACGCTCAACGCGAGTGGCCGGTCTTCCTTCTTCGTCCACGAACAACGATTCGTTGAACTCTCTGAGAAAATAGTGCGCCTCTGCGAACCCGAGCTGCCCTGCGGGATCATCCTGCCAGACGGAATCCACTTTGTACTCGATGAACTTGCCTACCTCTGTTGGAAAATACTCGTACCCGATGAACGGTAGGTCCCCATCCTCCAAGTAGCAAGAGCTAAGCGATAGGCTGACAAAAAAAGATATGAGAATCCTTGCTTTCAAACGCGTTTTATTTCGGTCTTGAAGTTAATGGTCTTTCTTGATGAATCCCCCTCCTAGCACATCGTCTCCTTCGTAGAACACGGCCGATTGTCCAGGGGCAATGGCACTCACCTCTTCGTAGAAATGAACGTCCAATTCGTTTCCGCGTTGCTCTAAACGTGCCATACTTCCGGCATGCTTGTAACGTACTTTCACCAATGCCTCCATCCCATCGGGTAGTGTTTCGTATTTCATCAGATTGAGACCACGAACGCTCATGCGAGTCTTAAGCAGGTCTGCTTCAACGCCTAAGACCACGGTATTCGTATCTGGATGTATTCCAGTAACATACATCGGTTCTCCTAAGGCAATTTCCAGCCCCTTTCTCTGCCCGATGGTATAGAACGGATAACCTCGATGCTTACCGAGTATCTTGCCTTCCTTGTCTACGAAAAGACCTCCATCCACCTCTTCTTCCAACCCTTTGACCCTTCGCTTGAGGAAACCACGATAATCGTTGTCTGGAATGAAGCATATCTCGTAACTCTCGCTCTTCTTGGCAATGGCCTCATAACCACTGTCCAACGCTACTTGGCGGATATCCTTCTTGTGCATTTTCCCTAACGGGAAGATGGTTCTTGCGAGGTTCTCCTGACTGAGCCCCCAAAGCACGTAGGATTGGTCCTTGGATTGGTCTACACCCTTTGAAACCACATATCTGCCATTCTCTTGACGCACTTGGGCATAATGGCCTGTGGCTATGAATTCGCATCCGAGCTGATCGGCACGCTTCAATAACGCATCCCATTTGATGTGCGTATTGCACAGCACGCACGGATTGGGTGTTCGCCCTGCAATGTATTCGTCAACAAAATTATCGATGATGTAATCTCCGAATTCCTCGCGGATGTCGATGATGATGTGCGGGAAGCCGAAATCGACCGCCATTTGCCGTGCATCGTTTATATCGTCCAGGCTACAGCAGCCGGTGGTCTTGGTACTTCCGCCTGCAGAGGCATAGTCCCATGTTTTCATGGTGACCCCGACCACCTCATATCCTTCCTTGTGCAGCATCATGGCCACAACAGAACTGTCGAGACCGCCACTCATTGCCACTAAAACCTTGCCCTTACTCATTTCCTTTAGCCTCCCAATCGATTGTACTGATGAGCGTTCCGTTTTCCCAAACCTCTACCCGTTGCGTGCTTCCATCCTCGTTGTAGTAGGTCACTTTTCCATTCAGTTGGTCTTCATGATACCAACCTTTCATTTTAACCTTTGTCCCTACCAATTGTTCTGTGATCTCGTCCGGTCCGCCCATCTTGCCCGGGGTTTCCTCATGCACCCATTCCCCTGCATTGTAATACTCTGTGAACTCACCTTCCTTCTTGCCTTTCTTGTAATTGTACACACTCTTCGGAATATCGTTGTCATAATACTCCGTGAACTCACCATTCTCATATTTGGTGGTGGTAAGCACACCATTCTTGTACACCTGCTGGGTATGAACCGAACCGTTTTCGTGGAAATTCAACCACGTTCCCGTCCTTATTCCGAGTGCATATGTTCCTTGCACCTTCCGTTTGCCATCCTCTCGGTACATCACGAATTTACCATCAAGGTTTCCGTTCACGTAATTGGCATCGACCCACGGTTTTCCGTTATCGAAGAATTTCTTCCAAGGTCCATGTTTCACGCCATGGTTGAAATTGGTCTCCTCGCCCAATTGTCGGTTCTCGTAGTACGTTCTTTGGGCCCCATGAAGCGTGTCCAGTATGTACGTTTCCTCTAACACAAGCAGCTCATTCTCGTTGAAGTATTGCCAAAGGCTGTCCTTCTTCTGCTCTCGGAAAATGCCTTTTGCTTTGATCTTGCCATTCGGGTGGTAGACATGGTTGGCAACGGTTCCATTCCCTACATGGTTATTGGTTGCCTGTAATTTCCCGTTCTCGTAGTAATATTTGAACAGTCCGTACGGCTTGTCGTCCTTGAACTGACCTTCGTAACGCACCCGTTGATTACTGTACAGCTTTTTCCATTTTCCCTGCTTCAGCCCATTGGCATCGGTCTGGTTGAAATCCTGAGCAACGAGAATGCTACTTGTGCTTCCTACAAGAAGAATAAAGGATGCGATTAATTGAAAGACTGACTTCATTTGCTGCGCAAAGATACGTTTGGGGTTTACCACGACAAACCCGATCGATGGAAGTTATAACGGTCTTTTAGCCACGATCATTTCACGTTTACCGGGCGGCCCTGCCACTTTGCTGACTTCAAAACCTGCGCCAATCATGTTTCTGCGTACATATCCCTTGCAGCAATAGGTGGTGAGTATTCCGTTGGGGTTCATCCACTCAAACAAATTACCGAAGACGCCTTGGGTCCACAGCTCAGGTTGCGTTTCAGGTTCAAAAGCATCGTAGTAAACGAGATCGGGTCTTTCTGATGGTTGAAAAGCCAGAATGGACACATGGTGTTTGGTTAACCTGAAACGCGGACCTATGTCAACTTCCTTACCCCATGATACAAGATGCAGCATTTCAAATGCATTCCTTTCGGCTTCCAATTCGGCAGGTAATTGATATTCACGCCAAAGGGCCTCTGAAAGCGGAAAAAGTTCCAACGCATGGTAGTTCACACGGATATTGTGAGAAGTCGTGCGAAGCAGGGTAAGCAATGCGTTCAGGCCCGTTCCAAAACCCATTTCGAGAATAGTGATTTCCGTCATATCACTTTCAAGCATCTTTTCTAAACCTTGGGCAATGAAAACGTGTTGTGATTCTGTGAGTGCGCCATGACGCGAATGATAGGTAGAACCCAACTCTTCGTTCAGGACAGTTTGCGAACCATCTTTGGTGTTAACGATTTTCAATGGTGACGAGGGCATTTAGGGTTTACAATGAAATAAGATATGATCACGAAAGAACAATTTGAAAGTGGATACACCTACTCTGAATACCGAAAACTGGTGAATTCGGAATTTGAAAGAGGTAGAACCACAGGTGACGAGCAGTCAGAGAGCCTGATGGAAT
>JBFHEW010000308.1:0-4254 GCA_041583955.1 Bacteroidia bacterium
ACAGTAAGATCAAGGTTGAGCTCGTGTTTCATGCGACCGTTTGCGGCAATGCGTTGCGCGAAGACCTCTCTTCCTGCAACGTCAAAAACGAACATATCTGCATGATTTACAACGTGCTCCATTTCCACGGTCACGTTTCCGTTCGATGGGTTCGGGTAAACGTTCACTTCTGTTGTCTCGTTCTCCTCTACCCCTACGGTCATGCAAAGCGGATCGGAGGCCTCAAGGAAGTTTACAGTGAATGCATCGGTTGAATCGCAATCTGCACCTGCCGCATCAACAACGATCACCTTAATCAACCATGAACCGGCCAATGGAGGCAGTGAATTGAAACTCAATACACCGTTGATATCCTCATCAACCAACAATGGGAAATCTCCCTGAGAATAGCCCGTGATGGTGACAGGCTCTTCTATCCCTCCTGTTCCACCTGTGGTGGAGTTGTCGAAAAAGAGGTTGTAGGTACCGGGCGTGCTGTTGCCACTAAGAGCCACCTCAAAGGTCTGCCCTGGACAAACATCCTGAACCGCTGCAGAAGTAAGTGATCCTGCTTCGCAGGCCACACACGTGGCTTGGTTGGCACCGCAATAGACGGTAGGATTACCGTTATCCACGGCATAGGTTGATGAACAGCCGGTCTGGTTAGGCGCATCACCTGCGGCAGTACCCAATTGGTTGATCAGAATGGTGTAGGTACCGCTTTGAGAAGCTGTCCAGCCGAGAGCACACTGATCGAGGAAAGTAAGAGACGAGCCTGTGGCAGCTTCTCCGTTCCACGCATCAACAGTGCTTCCATCGGGAGCAACAATGGTGATCTCCGGGATCCATGATCCTGCTCCGAATCCTGTACACATATCGAACACGTAGTCGAAACCGACCTGCACGTTATCCAACAGGTATGCCTCTGCACCATAAACACCTATCGAGATGGAGGTGAAATCCGGATCGGTAGGTACGCAACCGTTGCCATCGTTACAAGGGGCTGCGCCCGCTGTATTGAGGTCGTTGTAGGTGGATGCTGCTATGAGACATGGATCGATGTTGGCGGTAGGACAGGCGATGGAGAACGACTGCGTTTCGGTATCTGCAAACTCATTATCAAGAAGCAACAGATATTCAACGCCTGCAGTAAGATTGATGCTGAATGTTCCGGGAGCATCGATGTCTGCTATACAGATCCAACCGAGCGAATCGCACCCGGAAGATGCCGGCTTGTACATGTAATCCAACCAGCTGTTTCCGGTAGCGCTGGTCACTTGCAGCGTGTGTACGCCAGTAACGGTAGGTGTGAAGCTGTACAATTGTTCTGCTCCAGGAACAGGGTATGTACAAGGCCCGGTGAAGTTGAAATCGTCCACTCCTTGTCCGCCAAGCGAAACGGTCTGTACTGCTCCACATGCCGGAATGGTTACAATATCATCGCACGGGTTATTGAACCCGGCCACGATGACATTGTCGACAGCAAAGCCATCTGCCCAACCTCCACCATCGGTATGGAAGAAGCCGATCTTCATTTGATCGTTGAAGGTATAGGGCGTGCCGCCAACCGTAATGGTGCGTGGGAGCAAGATACCATCCTCGGCCCACACGGCACTATCGTTTATAGCCAAATTCAACCAGTTGGCGCCTGCATCGTAACTGATGAAGAAGTATGCTGCAGAACCCCATTGTCCGTTGTAAAACACATCGTAGAGGAAAATGGCAGAATCGAAATGTGCGAGATTCAACACTGGACTGATGAGAAGGTCTTCGTTCCTGTTCTGGTCAACAACATCATCGTTGGCGATGGTGAATTGGCTTGCATCGATTGATGGGGGAACGGTCCAGTACTGTGACGTATAACCGGTCTGTCCGAACGCCCATCCGGAAGAAGTAACGGTGCTGGAGGCACCTGTAGGGGCAGCGGTGCTTACCGATTGCGTCCAACCTGCTGGAATGGTAGCCGACTGGAAATCCTCGAAAAGGACAATTCCGAAATTCTGCGCCATGGCAGAATGTAAGGAGGCAGCAACTAAAAGAAGTGTAAATAGCTTTTTCATGTTTCTGTGGATTGATATTGGATTGACAGGGCGTAATGGAACATCTCCACCCGGCTACTCCTTGCTATTTGTGATCCGGTGATATTACTTTCTTATCTGCCTTGCCTGCGTTTTCGCGCGTTCTGGCCTTCATCTGCTCCTCGGTCATGACCGCGCCTTGAGAATTCTCGGCATCAATGCGCTTTGCGTTCAGTACGCGCTGCTCAATTCTGGCATTTTCGACCTTGCGTTGCTCCGGCTGTGCTTTTTTAAGCGCTTCCTTCTCCGCAACCTTGGTAGACTTGGAAGAAATGGTGGGCTGGTTCTGGGCCTCAGCAGCACCTACAGAGAGGCACACGAGACCGACTAGTGTAAAGAGTTTTTTCATAGTGAAACGGTTTTTTTGGTTCGAACAAAAATAGTGTCGACCCGATCATTTTATCACCTGTTGAAAAACTATTTTCAGGACTGATGGCGAGCGCCCGAACGCAAGGAATCGTTCTTGGAAATGACCGTTTTGAACAACGGCATGAGCTTTTCGGGCAAGGGTTGTGCAGAAGGCAATTCTTCTCTGCGATGGTCCACTTGCTTCCCGTTCTTCCAGAAACGGAAACAGACGTGTGGCCCGGTGGCCAGGCCGGTGCTGCCAACGTAGCCTATCACCTCTCCCTGCTGCACACGTACGCCAGGCCGTATGCCCGAACGTATCTTGGACATATGAAGGTATTGCGTCTCGTAAACGCTATTGTGACGCATCTTCACATAGTTGCCGTTATTGGCCTTGTATTGTGCTTCGGATATGACGCCATCTCCTACCGCCACAATGGGGGTTCCCTTAGGCGCTGCATAATCTGTTCCCAAATGGGCCTTGAAGCGCTTTTGCACGGGGTGGAATCTCTTCATGGAATAACCCGAACTGATCCTTGAGAATTTTACGGGAGCCTTTAGGAATGCCTTTTTGAGGTTGTTTCCTTTCTCATCGAAATAGCCTCGTTCCCCTTCCTCATCAAAATAGTAGGCTTTGATAGGCTTTCCGGCATGCGTGAAGGTGCTGGAAAGGATCCTATCGACCCCAATGGACTCCCCGTCCACGAAGTTCTCAGTATAGAGGATCTCGAAGGCATCCCCTTTCTGGATGCGGTAGAAATCGATGGTCCATGCGTAGATCTCTGAAAGCTCGATGGCGAGGACGGGATCGGCCCCGCGCCTCTGAAGGTCGACATAGAGAGATGAATTGACCTCTCCTTTGACATACTGGGTCCGTTTTTCGATGGGCTTCTGGCCCTTGTAGACATGAAGGCTGTCTCTGAGATTGAATACCACGTACTCGCTCGGGTTGGCCTCGTAAATGAAACAGGTGGCGTAGCCGGATGAATCCTTGGTGCAGAAGATGGTGTACGGTTTTCCCACCGCGAGTCTGCGCACATCGAACACCTCTTTCGATGCTTTGGCGATCTTATCGATAGTGGCGTATGGAACGCCATAGGGGAGCAATATCTCTGAAAGGTTCTGGTTTTTGCGGACCTTATCCTTAATAACCAGGAACGAATCGGTAGCGAAACCGTATTCCTCATTTATCTCCTGAACAAGATTCTCCGTCTGCTCCTCTGTCCTTTGTGGCCCAGCGCAACCGATGGCGAGTGCAATGACCCCCAGCATCCCCCACTGAACCAACTTCTTCAAACCGTCAATACTATTCAATGGTTTATCTCAATAGTGTAACTGTGCCCTGATCCGAATAGACGTTTCCATCAATACCCTTCAGGTCGAGCACGTAGTAATAGGTGCCTGGTGCAGCCGTTGCGCCTCCCTCCATGGTGCCGTCCCAGCCCCAGAGACTTGATGGCGGTATGGCACCTTCGTACCTGTAAACCGGTCTGCCCCAACGGTTGAATATCTTCATATTGGCCGCTACCATGGAGTAGGTGTATGGCTGAAAACGCTCGTTGACATCATCTCCATTAGGAGTGAAAACGTTAGGCATAGCGTATTCGGGCAGTCCTTCGACATAAATGGAATAAAGCACGGTGTCGGTACAGCCGTTTCCGTTGGTGACCACCAAAGCAATGTCGTACCATCCGCTATCGGGAAAGGCGTAATTGAAAGGATTCATTCCAACATACGAGGTATCGAGAATGATCCACTCCGCGTCTTCTCCGGCCAGCAGATCGGTTGAAAATGTGACGTTGAGACCGGCTATCTGCTCTGTGGCAGAAGCTGTAGGATTCTCGAAAAC
>JBFHEW010000309.1:0-4253 GCA_041583955.1 Bacteroidia bacterium
GATTGCAAGGCTACCACCAAGGTTCATCACAATTTTAGTAGCTCCTGTTCCTGCAGAGATAGTAGTAGCAGTAGAAGAGATCGTTCCGTTTCCGCTAACACCACAAGCAACAGTTCCGCTAAGGTTAGTAGTACCGATGAACGCAGCTCTGTTCATGGTTCCGCAGTCAGCACCGCTGTATCCAGCATCACAAACGCAATCACCATCAACGCAAGTACCGTACAATCCGCAATCCACATCCTTACATGCATCCGTATCACATGATACCATACCGATCGTAGCAATTGCAGCCACTCCCAAAATTTGAAGAATTCTTGTTTTCATTTTATTGTTTTTAGGTTTTTTGATTGAATAGCTACAAATGTATGAAAAACGACAACGTGACAATCGCGTAACTTTTGACTTATCAAATAAGGTGTGTCAATAACCCGACTATTCAATGATATTGGCCGTCATGTTGCAGGACAGTGTTTGACCGCTTGTGGTGACGAGGGTGTAGTCCAATTGCAATACACCGTTGCTGAGTGTTCCGCTACCGTTCACGGTCGATCCGGTTCCGTTCTGGTCGGTAATGGTAATGGTGTTGCCACTGACCACACCTGTAATGCTGAAATCGAAATCGCCCAGGTTGTGAATGGTCACTTCGGTACCCGCATCTGCGGTAGCGCTGATGGTGATTTCGTAAGTGAAACTTCCCAAGTTGCAATCGTCCACCACCGAGTAGTTGCCTACAAAGGCCATTCGCTGTTCGGTGCCGCAGTCGGTACCTTCAAAGCCAGGAGGGCACACGCAATCTCCTTCCACGCAAATGCCTTCGTTGAGGCAGTTGACATCCTTGCATGGGTCTGGACTGCAGGCGCTCAATGCGAATACAGCGCTTGTGGCTAGCAATAGGATATGGTGTTTCATCATGAAGTAGTTAAAAAGGTCGGAGACAAATGTAGCATTGATCCTTTATTGGTGCGATGGTCTCGTTGTGATAAAGGAGACGCTTCCTGCGTCAGCATGGCAAAGGGATGGTGGTGAAATGAAGGGTTTGTTCGGCAGCAGCACGGCACCTGCCTTTTCCTACTTTTGAACCCAATTGTAACGGGTATGAAATTCAATAAAGGGAATCTGAGTAACGAGCAGCTTTTGGAACTGTATGTACAGCTTCTGAAGCCACGTCTGATAGAGGAGAAGATGTTGGTGCTGCTGCGCCAAGGACGCATCAGCAAATGGTTTTCGGGCATCGGACAGGAAGCCATTTCGGTAGGGGTTGCGCAGGCGTTGGGCTCGGATGAGTACATACTGCCCATGCACCGCAACCTGGGTGTGTTCACTTCGCGCAAGATGCCACTGAACCGTCTGTTTGCCCAATTCCAAGGAAAGGCGAGCGGATTCAGCAAAGGAAGGGAACGCAGTTTCCATTTCGGAAGCAACGAACACCATATCGTTGGCATGATATCGCATCTGGGTCCGCAGATGGGTGTGGCCGATGGCATTGCCTTGGCGCAGAAACTCAATGGCAGTGGTAAGGTAACGGCCGTGTTCAGTGGCGATGGTGGTGCCAGCGAAGGCGATTTCCACGAGAGCATCAACGTGGCTGCCGTGTGGGACCTTCCGGTCATCTTCATCATTGAGAACAATGGGTACGGACTCAGCACACCGAGCAATGAGCAGTTCCGTTGCAAGCAGTTCATCGACAAGGCCATCGGTTATGGCATTGAGGGCGTTCAGGTGGATGGGAACAACATCCTGGAAGTGTACGAAGCGGTAACGAAGATCCGCGCGGATATCAGCAAGAACCCACGTCCGGTGCTGTTGGAGTGCATCACCTTCCGTATGCGCGGACATGAGGAGGCATCGGGAACGAAATACGTTCCGAACGAACTGATGGAAACGTGGGCCAAGAAGGACCCGGTGAACAATTATGAGGCGTTCCTGAAGGAGCAGGGTATACTGACAGACGAACACGATACGCAGTTGAGGGACGGGATAAAGGCGGCCATTACCGAAGGGTTGGAGCTGGCCTTTGCCGAAGGCGAGATCGATTCCACCCCTGAATTGGAAGTGGCGGATGTATATGCCCCACATGTGCACCAAGCGGTGGAACCGGGTGCAACCAAGAAGGAAATGCGTTTGATAGATGCTATTTCGGATGGGATGCGCGAAGCCATGAAGAAGCACAGCGACCTTATTCTGATGGGGCAGGACATTGCCGATTACGGGGGTGTTTTCAAGATAACGGAAGGATTCATGGACGAATTCGGGAAGGACAGGGTGCGCAACACACCGTTGTGCGAATCGGCCATCATCGGTACGGGCCTGGGACTTTCCATCATGGGAAAGAAATCGATGGTGGAGATGCAGTTTGCCGATTTCGTGACCTGTGGTTTCAACCAGATCGTGAACAACCTGGCCAAATCGCATTACCGTTGGGGACAGCATGCCGATGTGGTGGTGCGCATGCCAACGGGAGCCGGTGTAGGGGCAGGGCCGTTCCATTCGCAGAGCAACGAAGCATGGTTCGTGCATACGCCCGGTCTGAAGGTGGTGTATCCTGCCTTTCCGTCAGATGCCAAAGGACTGCTCATTGCCTCGTTCGAAGACCCGAATCCGGTGATGTTCTTTGAACAGAAGGCCCTTTATAGAAGCACGAAGGAAGAGGTGGCCGAAGGGTACTACAACGTGGAGATAGGTAAGGCACGACTGGTGCGCGAAGGTTCGGATGTGTCCATCATCACCTATGGTATAGGGGTGCATTGGGCGTTGGAATTCCTGAATGAGAACCCTGACGTATCGGCCGACCTGTTGGACCTGCGCACATTACTCCCATATGATGAGGAGGCCATTCTCGCTACGGTGAAGAAGACGGGCAGGGCCATCATCCTGCATGAGGATACGCTTATCGGTGGACTGGCTTCCGAACTATCGGCCTTCATTACCGAACATGCGTTCGAACACCTGGATGCGCCTGTGAAACGTTCGGCAAGTTTGGACACACCTGTGCCATTTGCCGGAAAACTGGAATGGGATTTCCTACCGAAGAAACGCTTTGCGGAGCAGCTTCGGGAGCTACTTGGTTTTTAGCAATAGCGTTTGCAAGCGGGCGTAGGCGGCCTGGTTGGTCTCGTTGTAGGCCGAGCGTTCGATGATGGATTTCTCCTTTGACGTAAGGTGCCAGCTCAGTGAAATATCTTCCAATTCGGGTCGGCTCAGTTCGAGGTCTATCACCTCAAGGTCCGTGTTCAACCAATCCTGTGCATACACGGTAAGGTCATCGTTGATGTAATCCTGCATGATGAAGAGGTTGTCGTAGATGTGGCCCAACGGGTTGGTTATCATCTTGAACAACGAACGGGTCTCGTTGGGGCGTATGGGCTCTATCTTCCGGCTATCGCGTATCTGCAGAATGATGACCCCGCTGGTGTTCTTCTCCACCCATCTGCGTATGGCATAGAGGTGTTTGAGCGCCAACGATGCACCATAGGTGTCTCTGAATCCTGCATCCATCACTTCCATTTCGGGGTCGGAGGGAAGCGAAACGGCAGGCGAGATGAACGGGAAGGTGGCATTCATGCGGAGCACCGAACTGAACCACACATTATCGGCATCCTGTTTTTTGAAGAGTCTTCTGAACTCGACCGAAGATTGCAGTGCCTGTCCTTTGAGGATGTTGGGATGATTGAACGTGAGGTGCGCAATGGGCTGCGAACTGATGTAAAGGCTGCGCCCATCGTTGATGATGCTGGGCGTGAAGAACATCATGGGAATGAGGGCTTCGCGTTCGGGCAGGGCGTAATCGCCCAAACGTTTATCCACAAAACCGAGGGTGTTGTCGTTGAACTGCTTTTCGAGCGCATAGCCACGGTCTTTGGAGTAGATGTAGGTACCATCTCTGAACTTCTGGAAACGGATGAACCAATCGTTCATGGCCAATGAGGTGGCAATGGGGTTGAGCACATCCATGCCCATGCGGGTAATGTATTCCTGACTGTTGAGGTCGATGCTGGTATCGGTAAGCGAACGGTAGTAGAGCTCGCGTCTGTAGGCCAATCCGAACATGCCGCCCGAAGCACCGCACATCACCTGTGTGTGTTTCATCAACTCGCCATTGGTAAGGCTGTCTGCCACCTGCATGGCCTTGTAGCTCCACAGGGCCGAACGTGCGCCTCCACCGGTAACGCATACAATCACCATCTTGGGCTTTTCCGACCTGCGTTCGATGTTCTTCAGTTTCCACTTGTTGAGTATCTCGTAGTGGTGCGCCA
>JBFHEW010000310.1:0-4247 GCA_041583955.1 Bacteroidia bacterium
TCGTTGCCATAAGCATAGATCTCTGAGTAATTCTCCAGTTCCAGGTGTTGTTTGACGCGGTTCACCTTTTCCTTTCCGCGGCAGTTCGGTTTTGAAAGTTCGCCCGTGTAAACACCATTCTTCAGTTCCATTTCCGTGCACAGCATTTCCAGCCCCATCTGCTCCACCCAATCTCCCAACCAGGCATCGCAACTGGCCGTAACCACAATTACCCGGTGGCCCTGCTGTTTGTGCCATTGGATCTTTTCAATTGCCTTCGGAAAAAGGATGTTCGGAATAACCTCTGCGGTGAACCTTTTGCGTGCATCGGTCATCTGGGCCTCTGTCCACCCTTTGTAGAACGAACGTAGTGCCTTTACTTTGGTGAAATGGCTCTTTACCAGACCGATCTTCCATCCGAAGAACGTGAGGAAACCCATGGCCATCCGCATCACAAAAACAGACTTGCCATGCGTGAATTTCATGAACGCAACGAAGCTGTCTTTGCTCGAAATGGTTCCATCAAAATCGAACAGAGCAAGTGTTTCCGTTTCTTTCATTACAGACTCATTCTTTTGAAAATGAACTCCGGAATGTTCCGGATGATGAGCATGATCCATCGCCACATCCACAACACATAGACCGTATTCTTCTTGGTCCTGTAGCCCTCCATAACGGCTTTTGCCACTTGCTGTGGCGTGGCCGTAAGGAATGAGGGTGTTGGTTTGTGGGCCTTCATTTTAGTGTCAACATAGCCGGGCTTCACCGTTAGCACGTGCACGCCTTTGTCGGCAAGGAAATTCCGAAGTCCGTCCAAATACGCGGTCATACCTGCCTTGGCGCTTCCGTATACGTAATTCGAACCGCGGCCGCGCTCGCCCGCCACAGAAGAGATACCGATGATAGTTCCAGAACCGCGCTGGGCCATGGCTTTGGCCAAATGACCGAGTATGGAAACCACGCCCGAATAGTTGACCAATGTGCTCTGAAGCGATTCCTGAGGCGCATTGAACGACTCTTCTCCTTCGATCAGCACTCCGAATGCGGTAACCACCACATCAGGCACAGACTTCAGGTTCTTGACAAACGATCCATGCGATGAGAAATCGGCCGCATCGAAAGCCAACTCCGATGCATTGGTCGGATTTCGGACTGCGCGTATCAGTTCAAAACCTGCTGCTTCGAACTCAGCGGCAATGGCCTTGGCCATATCGCTGTTGGCACCCAGAATAAGTATCGTGCTCGAACTCATGTGATTCCTAACCTGTCAGACTGTAAAGAACGGAATTTGCCGTTGGGGTCAATTTCAGACAGCAGTTCTTTGAACTGGGGCAACTTAGGATAACCCGCTTCAAAGAAATCGCGCTTCATCCGCGAATCCTTGGCCAGATAGGAACGGCCATTCATATCCATCACCATGTCATCCAAGCGGTCCATCAACTCGAGCGAACGCCCGTTGATGGGAAAGTCCAACGCCAACTGCAATCCGCGCTTCGGAAACGAAAGCCAACCTTCATTCTGCTCTCCGAAGAGTTTGAGAACGGCCAAGAACGAGCTTTCGCCAGAAGCCACGATCTGCTGCATGATGCGGTTCATTCCTTCTCTCGCCCCTTCCATCGGAATGACAAACTGATATTGGGCAAAGCCATTGGAGCCATAGAGTCTGTTCCAGTTATTGGCCACATCCAACGGATAGAAATAAGGCTCAAAACCCACAATGGCCGTGCTGTCCTTCTTTCTGACCTTCCCATAATACAGCGCGTTGAAAGCTTTCACGGTCCATTTATTCAACGTCCAATTGGGCAGGTTGAACGGTAGACCGATGATGGGATCGGGCGTTCTGTAATCGGCAAGGTCTTCGCTCACCTCAGCCTTTGTGGCGTGTTCTCCCAGATACAGAAGCGACCGTCCGAGGTTCTTGCCGCTGGTGCCACAATCGATCCACGCCACCGAATATGTGTAGTCTTCATGCTGGAGCAGATCGGTTATCACCTCGTCCAGATTCGCACACTTGATGGTGCGGTTGACGATCTTGGAGGTTTCAATCTTCTTGAGCCGAAACGAGGCTTCGAGAATGAATCCGGTTAGACCCATACCTCCGCAGGTTGCCCAGAAAAGTGCTGGGTTCTCGGTCCTGCTGCATTTCTTCACCGAGCCATCGGCCGTCATCAGGTTGAACCACAGAACGTGTTGCGAAAAACATCCATCCACATGATGGTTCTTACCATGAATATCGGCTGCAATGGCACCTCCAACCGTAATGAATTTAGTACCCGGTGTTACTGGAAGGAAAAAACCTTGCGGCACGATTTCATCCAGAATATCGTTCAGCATCTTCCCCGACCGGCAGCTGAAAATGCCGTTTTCGCGATCGAACGCAACCGTGGTGTTCATCCGTGACGATTCCATGATGACCGAACTCAAAGACGAGTCGCCATAGCTCCGTCCGGCTCCTCTCGGAATGAAGCTATGCTCGGACCGCTGCATGTTTTCGGCTTCGTTCGGTGTGCCAGGCACCCTAACTTCTGCCTTGATCTTCGGGAAATTCCCCCAGCCTGAAACAGTGGCTTTAGACATGATCAGGCGTAAAGCAGGTAAGCATAGGTGAGTAACCAGCCCAGAACCACCAGTCTGATGGGATTGTCCTTGAGAAGGATAAGCGTTGGGCTTCCCGTGTTTTCGTAAACCAACGCCAGTTGCATGTATCGTAGCACGCCCAAAAAGACAAACAACGAAGTAACGTACACATATGGGCTTCCAACCCGTGCTATCACCTCGGGCGACAGGGTGTACATGATATACGCCACTACCGTCACTGCACTCAACATCACCGAGACCACATTCACGAATTCCATACTATAGCCTTCAACCGCTTTCCGTACCTGTCTACCTTCATTTTTAAGAATAAGAAGGTCGTCTCTTCGCTTTCCGAGGGCAAGTAGCATTGCCAAGAGGAACGCCATGATGTACATCCAACTCGAGATCGGAACATCCGCTATGACACCTCCGGCAAAAAGCCTGATCAAGAACCCCAACGAAATGATCGTAATGTCGATAAGTGCGAATTTCTTGAGCCAAACGGTATAGAGCAGATTCTGAAACAGATAGAAAAGGCAGGCCGCAAAGAACAGTTGATCAATGACGTAGGCGCCTGCCAGCGAAGCGGTCAAAAGAATTCCGGCCAAACCATAGGCCGTGGCAACCTTGATCTTACCCGCAGCTATCGGTCGGTCCTTTTTCTCCTTATGCAATCGATCGGCCGGTGCATCCATGATATCGTTGAAGATGTAAACGGCAGATGCGGCAAACGAAAAACAGAGAAACCCGAACAGCAAGGGCACTGCTGAGGACGTATCCAAGGCCTGCCCGAAGAACGCAGGTAGGAAGATGAATCCGTTCTTGACCCATTGGTGCACGCGGACCAGCTTGATGACATCCGTTAAGACCATTCCTACTGTTTCACCACATTGAGTTTAACGAAATCCGAATTCTGCTCGGGCATTCCAAGCGCAAAATCGAGCCCGAAACGGATGAAATATTTGCCTTGTACCTCGGGGATTTTCACGCTGAAAGATACTGGTTTCGAATGGCCCGGCAGCAGTTCTCCCTCACAGCCATCACAATCGATCTGCTGTGCGGGCGTCTGATCTCCGTTGAGATAAAAGAACATGTGTACCGGTCTAGCCTGCAACAGCGAATCAAGATCAACCTTCTCATTGGTACGGTTAACGACTTCGCCTTTCAACGTCAGGTACGACCCGGATTTGGTTTCAAATTCATTGCTCGCAAACTCGAAACGCAGGTTCCGATACGAATGGTAATTGCTGAGCGGAAAGGCGTAAAACGTTTTGAATCCAGGCGATTCCACGGACGTCTCCGCATCATCGCCATTACCGAGTATCAGTACAAATGGTCGCCCTTCCACCTGCTGGTCAATAGACCAGAGGTCAAATTGGTTTCCGTTGTAGTTGAGCGGACTGATATGGTATCCTTGCTCTCCGCTATAGAACGAATATTGCGATGCATATTGATACGTACCCGAAAAGAAAACCGGCCGTCCATCGGCCTTTGTCTCTATGGCTTCGGCCCATTGCTTCCACCCTTTTATCGGAAAATTGAGTTTGATGCCTTCTCCCGCCCAAGGCGATGCAACATAGATGCGGGCTGCAATAAGGATGGCGCCACAGAAATAGGCCGCTGGCTTCAATGCCCCCATCAGTTTCTTATCGTATGGTATTGACCTGGACCCGAGAATGATAAGCGGTAGA
>JBFHEW010000311.1:0-4235 GCA_041583955.1 Bacteroidia bacterium
CAAGCTGAGCAGTTGGCGCAAGAACAGGCTGAGAAAGCTGCACTGAAAGTAAAGCAGGAAGCAGAAGAAAAGGCAAACCAATTGGCAGAATCAGAACGGCTGAAAGCTGAAAAGGAAGCATCTGAAAAGGCGCTACAAGCTGAGCAGTTGGCGCAAGAACAGGCTGAGAAAGCTGCATTGAAGGCAAAGCAGGAAGCAGCTGAAAAGGCAAAGCAGCTGGCAGAATCAGAACGACTGAAAACAGAACATGAAGCAGCCGAAAAAGCACAACAGAACATACTGGCCGAGAAGCTTCGGTCAGATTCCATTGCGCTTGCCGAAAACCAAGAAATCGTATTGGCTCAAGACAGAACCGAAGCGACCAGTACACCTGAGGAAGTTGATTTTGTTGCACAGGCAAGAGAAAAATTCAAGAGAGACAGCATCCAGCAGGTTGAGGAGTTTGAAAAACTACGCGCTTCGCACCTTGCTGAGCGCGCCAGACGCGATTCTGTTGAACAGGCCATGCAGCTCGCAGCAGAACGTGAGAAAGAACTTCAGGCACAACGCGATAGCGCTGCCGCAGCAGATTTGATCATTGAGCAGGAACGACTTGCCCAACTTCAAATTCTGAGAGACCGTCAGGCTCAGGCCGTTGCAGAAAGAACCGCTGAAGCTGAAAAAGCACAGCAAATAGCAAAGCAGGAAGCACTTGGTAAACAGACCGAATCGCGTTCTGAACCCACTAAGGCAGAGAATGATCCGATCGCTTCAGAAACAAAAGCTGCCAATAAGCCTGCAGAGCTGAAAACCCAGCCTGTGACTGAAGCAACCACTGATGCAGAGACAGAAAAACCTTCGACCGATCTGGCAACCCAAGAGGTGCTATCTGAATCGGATATCTTCCTACAGACCATTGCGAAGTTGGAGGCTCAGAAAAGAGAACAGGAAAAACTGATAGAAGCAGAAAACAACGATCGCCAGAAGCAACTTACCGAACAGCGTTTGGCGCAAGAACAGGCAAAAAGAGCGACTGATACCACTGGAGCTCCAATGGGCGCAAACGAGCTTGATGCCGCAGCGAACGCTGAAAACGCAGCCACCACTGCACAGACTGCCGATGCCGCTTCGTTGCCGACTGCATTGAAAAGCGATGCCAAACCTGATTCCTACCTCGCAGCATTGGCGGAAATAGAGCAGAAGATTGCAAAGGACGCAGCCATGAATGCTGCTAAGAACTACGAACTGAAAGAACTGCCTGCAAGTGCCAAAGACAATGGTGCCATCGACCCGGTGTTGAAAGCCAAGATAGAATCAGACAGGCAGGCGCTGAGCGAACATCAGAAAATCGCTGTTGAAAAGGAAGAGGCACTGAAAGCACAGATGCAGCGAGACAGAGCGACTGTTGAATCATTGGACCGGGAAGCGAAAGATGAATTGGCCTCGGTAGAAGCAGAGATACTTCAGCAACGAAATGCTCAGAACCAAGTAGCAACAGAAACCAATGAACAGCCGAAAGCGGAAACCGATGTTGAAGCTGAAAAAGCATCGGCTGTTCAAGATGTGGCACCATTGGCGGTGACAACCGAAGAAGCGGTGCAAACCGAAACGGTTGCACAGACCACCGTGGAAACACCGGTTCCAGCTGCAGACCAGGAAGTTCTTGACGCACTTGCCGAATTCGATAGGATCCTATCACAATCAGACCCTGAAGCTGTTGCTGTAGAGAATGGACCGTCCACTCCGATAGCACCCGTAGCAGATGTTGCCATCGATAATGCTGACCAACAGACCGAAGATAAGCCTGCTACCGAAAGCAAGACTGACTCCGCACCGGTTGCAAGCCAACCATCCGAGACGCAACCCGTATCGGAACATATGAACGAAATGGCTTACGAAGAGGCGCGGCCAAGAGCAGCCTCAACAGGAACCGTTGGAACTATTCCGTTCTTGAAAGCAGCCAGCAGAAGTTACCAGACCACCAAACCTTCTTTTGACCGGATAGAAGACCCCTCCATGAGAAGAATGATCCAACGCATGCGAGCAGAGGACATTGGGCGTATGGCCGTTCTTAAGAACATGAAGAACCAATGGGTTGAAGCCGGAAAGAACCCGGATAAACTGAAGGAGATAAAGTCCAACATCAGAAATCAGGACGTGTTGGCCTCGTTGGAATCGGTTCCTTCGCGGGAAGAATACATCAGACCACCCTTTGACAAGAATGACCTGAAGCAACGCGAAGACGTGCACTACAAGATCGGAATCGTGATAACGATGGCTCCGCTTTCGCAGACCGTATCAGAATCGATGACACCGGAACAGGCCATATCGTTTGCAATGCCTGAATTCGACCTACAGACCGGGTACTACCTTACGTTGGCAGATGTCACTTCAGAATTGAAACACTATAAGAACCGTGGCTTCGAGAACGTGAAGATCATTCCTTTCTTTAACAACGAGCCCGTACCGCTTTCTGACGTCTACAATATTCCGTTTGTCGATTAATATTCTCATTTTGTCCCTGAAAACCATATCTTCAACCGCAAGTTTTAGACTATGACATTCGACACATTCGCAAACCTAGATCTGGAAATCGAGTTTCAGCAGGAACTGGATGAATTGGTTCAATCACCGAAGGCATTGGTCATCCATAACGATGATTACAATACGTTCGACTTTGTGATTGAGACATTGATTGAATACTGTGGCCACGAACCGCTGCAGGCGGAGCAGTGCACCTTCATTATCCATTACAGCGGAAAATGTGCTGTGAAGACAGATGTATTCAGCAAACTTCAACCGATCTGGGCGCAGATCATCAACTTAGGATTAACCGCCACGATAGAAGACATTCCTAAGTTCGCGAAATGATCACAGGAGTTGTAATTGCGCTGCTTCTGCTCGGTATTCTACTGATCCTTCTTGAAATCCTATTTGTTCCCGGGACCACCATTGTTGGGGTCGGTGGCGTCATTCTACTCGGAATCGGCATCTATTTGGCCTACGATTTCCTTGGCACCACGGCAGGGCATCTTTCATTAGCATCGAGTATCGTAGTGGTTTTCCTATCACTTATTGTTCTACTTAAGGGCAAAACCTGGCAGCGCATGGCGCTAGATACCAATGTGGAAGGAAAAGGTGTGGAGCAACTCGAAAAGTTGGTAACAGTGGGCGAACGAGGCAAAACAATTAGTAGATTGAACCCGGTTGGGAAAGCGTTGTTCGGTGAGAAGATTCTGGAGGTAACAACCTCAGAAGGGTTCATCGCTGAAAACGAAACGATAGAAGTTGTGAAGCTCGACCAGAACAGAATCAAAGTAAAAACAGTTTAAAAGACCATCATGGCATTACCTATTTTAATTGCACTCGTTGTTTTCTCCGTTGTCATCCTCTGGTTGTTCTTCTACTACGTTCCACTGGGATTGTGGATCACAGCGATCTTTTCCGGGGTTCCTATCGGAATAGGGGCACTTATCGGAATGCGACTAAGGAAAGTGCCACCGGCAGTGATCGTAAACGCCATGATCAGCGCCACGAAAGCTGGGCTTACCATGAACCGGAATGCGTTGGAAGCGCATTATTTGGCCGGTGGTAGCGTTCAGAACGTGACCAACGCGCTCATCTCTGCCGATAAGGCCAATATCCCGTTGGATTTCAACATGGCAACGGCCATCGACCTTGCGGGCCGTGATGTGCTGTTGGCTGTGCAGATGTCGGTAAACCCGAAAGTGATCGACACTCCTCCTGTTACTGCCGTGGCCAAGGATGGTATTCAGCTCATTGCCAAGGCAAGAGTCACCGTTCGGGCCAACATCAAGCAATTGGTAGGGGGTGCTGGAGAAGATACCGTTCTAGCGCGTGTAGGTGAAGGTGTGGTTTCGTCCATCGGTTCGGCCGACTCGCACAAAGCAGTGCTGGAAAATCCGGATTCGATATCGAAAGTGGTATTGGCCAGAGGATTGGATTCGGGAACAGCGTTCGAGATCCTGTCCATTGATATTGCTGATGTCGACATAGGTAAGAACATCGGTGCCGAACTGCAAATGGATCAGGCTGAGGCCGATAAGAACATTGCGCAGGCAAAAGCAGAAGAAAGAAGAGCCATGGCCGTTGCCGTGGAGCAGGAGATGAAAGCGAAAGCGCAGGAAGCTCGTGCCAAGGTGATTGAAGCAGAGGTACAGATTCCTCAGGCTATGGCCGAAGCTTTCCGCAACGGGAACCTCGGAATAATGGATTACTACAAATTCGAGAACATC
>JBFHEW010000312.1:0-4231 GCA_041583955.1 Bacteroidia bacterium
GCGTGACCTGACGCTCCTCTATGAGCCGTTACTTGAACATTCTGAGCCATGCAAGGGGTAGTAAGAAAAAGGACGAGCAGAAGCGTGAGCATTGGGTCAAAGATAGGATCACTACCCTTTCATTCTGACTCCTAAGTGCTTGAATACGAATGCCCAGATGTCAGCGCTTTCGTCAATCGACTTGGCAAGCGGCTTTCCTGCTCCGTGCCCTGCGTCCACGTCAATACGGATCAAGACCGGAAGGTTACCGGTTTGCTTGGCCTGCAACTCGGAAATGAATTTGAACGAATGTGCAGGAACAACGCGGTCATCATGGTCTGCAGTTGTCACCAATGTTGCCGGGTACGCCTGTTCTTTCACATTGTGTAGAGGCGAGTATGCATACAAGGCTTCGAATTCTTCTTCGTTTTCGCTGGAACCGTAATCTCCGATCCATGCCCACCCTATGGTGAATTTGTGAAAACGAAGCATGTCGTGCACCCCTACGGCTGGCAAAGCCACTCTGTAAAGGTCAGGTCGCTGAAGCATGCATGCGCCAACTAGCAACCCTCCATTGGACCTGCCCGAAATGCCCAACTTTCCCGGATTTGTGTAATGCTCTCCGATAAGATACTCTGCAGCAGCAATGAAATCGTCAAACACGTTCTGTTTCTTGAGTTTGGTTCCGGCCTGGTGCCATTCTTCACCGTATTCCCCACCGCCACGGATATTTGCCTGTGCGTAAATACCTCCATTTTCAAGGAAAACCAATCGGTCGGCAGAGAATCCGGGTTTCACACTGACGTTGAACCCTCCATAACCGTAGAGAATACAAGGATTCTGTCCATCGAGCTTCAAGTCCCGTTTATGTACAATGAACATCGGAATCCTGGTTCCATCCTTACTATCATAAAACACCTGTTTCACTTCATACTTCTCTGCATCAAAGTCGATGTGCGGTTCTTTGAATACGGTAGTAACCCCGGTAGAAACCCGATACTCGAAAATGGTAGTAGGATAATTGAACGAAGTGAACGAGAAGAATGCCCGGTCGTCATCTCGGTTTCCACTGAAACCAGCGGTTCCCTTGGTCGGAAAATCAATGCTTCTGATGAATGTTCCATCAATGTCGTGGATGTTCACCATTGAAGCTACATCCTGCAAGTATGAGCAGGCCAGCTTCCCTCCTGCCATCTCTACACTTTCGAGGACTTCTTTTCTGGGCTTTATCACTTCTTCCCAGTTCTCCGGATCCGGTTCATTCACATCTATCCGCACAACCCGATAGTTGGCTGCACCATTGTTGGTCATTGCCAATAACCGGCCATCTTCATGATCGATGAGACTGTATTCGAAATCGAAACCGGATGTAAGCTGTTTAAATCCTGATTCACCATCGCGCTGATAGTACAACTGCACTCCACTGGTCGATTCCGATTCAAAAATGACCACGGCATCTTCTGTGTATGGTGTCCAGGCGTAGTAATTCCGTAGTGGCATTTCGCTGTTCCAGTAAACAAGCCTGTCCGCTTCCTGTGACGTTCCTACCTGATGGTAGTAAACTTTATGGAATTCGTTCTTCCCGGAATAAGTGTTGCCATCTTCGGGTGCATCATACCGGCTATAGTAAAAGCCGTTTCCTTTCCATGAAATGCCCGAGAATTTCACCCAATTGATCACTTCATCAAGGTCGGTTCCAGATGCGAGGTCCTTAATCCGTATCTCGTTCCAATCGGAACCCGCAGTGGATAATTGATAGGCCAGGTAACGTCCGTCCTTTGAAACCGAAGTTGCCCCTAAGGCAACCGTACCATCATCAGAAAGCGCGTTCGGATCTATCAGTACCGAAGATTCGCCATCGATCGAATCCTGAACATATAGCACATTCTGGTTCTGCATGCCATCATTCTTGAAATAGAAGAACCGACCACCTTTTTTGAATGGCGTTCCATATCGTTCGTGATCGTACAAGGTCTCCAATCGGGCACGGATCTTCGCGCGTTCGGGAAGGGTTTCCAAATAGGCGAATGTTGTCTCGTTCTGTGCCTTTACCCATGCCTTGGTTTCTTCAGAATGATCGTCTTCGAGCCAGCGATATGGGTCAGTAACCCTCGTTCCGAAATAATCATCGTATGCAGAGCTATCCTTTCTCGTTTCCGGGTATGAAATGGAAGATTGAGGCGATGGTTTACAGGCCATGAACAGCATGAAGGAAAATGGAAGGAGTAGTCTCATATTTATCTGTGCCCAGCAAAGGTCGTTGAGACGACCAGTTTAGCAGATCACCCGGACTTTTTTATGCAAGGCTTCTGGTAGCTCAAACTGTCCTCATCATCTCAGAACAGAAACCCGCTGAAAATAGTCGTTCCCATCTGCGTTTACTTTTATCAGATAAATACCGGATGAAAGCCCGTTCAGATCAAGGCTAAGAAGGTCGGACTGACCTTGTAATGGAATGAATCGTTCCATGTATTCCTTCCCATTCATATCGAATACCCGAACAGAAAGTTCTTTGACCGGACGGTTCAACCGGACATAAACTTCATCTTTTGCAGGATTGGGATACACATGCAACTGGAACTCTTCTGCTTCAGAAATATCAGTAATCAACCCGTCAAAGTAGGTTTTGGCAAACGCGAAAGCATCGTTCCCTACCTCAATACCTATCAAGCGGCCAGGAATATCATCTGCAGGGGGATGAATTCCTCCCCAAATACGCGATAAACTGCATTGATCGGAAGCATCGCGATAGGTTGCCCATTGCAACGTTATGGTGTCGCTCGGTCCTTCTTCAAACACAAGGAATTCATTCTTCGGTGCCACAAATTCAGCCATACCTCCAGGGAAGTAGGCGTCTCCTGTCATGGCGGTCATTACTTCTGCAGCAGCTCTGGAGAAAGTAGAATGTCCGGAAACGAAGCCGGCAAACGGAGGCGTCACAAAAGACGGTCGCTGATATGGCCACCAGTTTTCTGCCAGAATCCACCCGACACCAGCATGGTCGGTTGCAGGCGAACCCACATAATCAGGTCCGCGCCAAACGTTCAACTTCACCTTTCCTACGTTGGTATAATTCGTCCCCGCCAACGCATCGGAAGAATCAACCAGTTCTATCAGGTTTTCAACAAGTCCTAGTCCTGCAGGATGGTAGTTGATCGAATCAGGATAGGTGGATTGCCCGAGGTCGGCCATGAAGCGGATGGCGGATATTGGCCGAACATAGTCGTACCAGCCCTTCAAACCCCAAGCAGTGACAGCCGCATCGTGCATGGCTCCACCCAGCGTGAAGTACGTTTTCACGTCCCACTCAAGGTCTGAAAGAACAGGGCCAACACCCATGAATCGCTTTTCGAACATCGGGTGGTCGCTTACGTAGTTGAGTAGTGTGAACCAATGACCGGGAGGCGTTTCGGAATCCGGTCCATCTGCCCAGAATTCGGCAAGAACACGTGTGTAATCTCCGCGCTTGACCAGTTGGGGTTCATACGGTAGACCCGTGACAGGATTGACCGTGTAGCCTGTTCCAGGATCGCCACCATGCTCCAGATCGTAGAAGGCCGGATGGTCTTGGAATGAAGTCGGGTAGCTCTGAACATTTCCCATCGAAGCTGGCGAAATATCCCACATGGTGGTATCATCAGGCGTTAAATGAGACGACCACTTTGCTACCAACTCGAAGCCCCATCTGTAATCCAATGCAGCTCCGGATACGTCAGCGGTATCCATCAGGGGTGGCATGCCAGGATCATGGTAAAGGTGGTAATCGTACCCGTCTCGGTTATGTATCGTAAGGTCATCCGGACGTAGCGCAAATGCCTTTACCTCTCCCCACTCTGGGCTAAGGAAACTCGGTGTGTTGATAGGCCATACGTGACCAGATTGATCGATATACACCTGTAGCGTCAATGGTTGCCACCTGTTCGGGTCAACGATGTCCGGGTTTCCCGGAAAGACGGGTAGCAGCGTAGGGTTTACCGGCACATAGAACTCGTTATCATACGACTCGCCTTCATTGGCTCCATCTGCAAATCCGTAAGCAATGATGTTCTGCGCCAAGTAGTTTCCAAGCGCTGCGTAAGAACTGTTGGAATAATTGATACTGGTGAAATTGATATCGTAGCCCAAGTTGGCCATCAAAGTGTCGAAACGGTTCTGGATCTGCACAGCATCAGGAGATGAGGCAAAACGATGGCTGAGCACGCGATATGCAGCGTAGCTCATGGTTATCTCCTGTGCTTCCTGAATATCAGAA
>JBFHEW010000313.1:0-4209 GCA_041583955.1 Bacteroidia bacterium
AGCGATCTGTCTTCTAGGGATCAGAACAGCTTGGTTTGCGCAGAAGGACGTTCGAAAAGCGCGGATGTGAGGGTTATGGGCGTTGTAGAATCGAAGAACTTCCGTTTTCCTAAGCGGTAGCTTTGATCTATCTGCTCCACCAATTTCCCCTCGCCTTTCATGCGCGTGCCGAACCGATTATCGTTCACTTGTCCGCCATGAGCGTCCGAGACCTGATGCAGCACTTTCTCCTTCCTATCGGGGTAATGCGTCTCTAACCAAACCGAGAACATTTCCTTCAGCGACCCATTCAAACGAAGAATGATATAACCGGCTGATGTGGCTCCTCGCTTCGAAACCTCTTCCATCAGAGCAAATACTTCGTGGCCGTTTATTCCGGGAATGATCGGTGCCATCAGCACATTTACGGGAATACCCGCATCACTTAACTGCTCAATCGCTTTCAGCCTGCCTTCAATGGAAGTGGTCCGTGGCTCCAGTTTTCTTCGCAGATCCTCATTCAACGTATTGAGCGAAATATTCACCATGGCGAGTTTCTTCTCGGCCATAGGCGCAAGGATGTCAATGTCGCGCAGCACAAGATTGTTCTTGGTGATGATGCCTACGGGATTGTTGTATTGGGCACACACTTGAAGCATTTGGCGGGTTATCTCGAATTTCCGCTCTGCGGGCTGATAGCAATCGGTATTGCCCGAAACCATGAGCGAACCGCCTTTCCAGCTCTTCTTGTTGAACGCTTCGCGAAGCAACTCAGGTGCGTTCTTCTTTACCAGGATCACAGATTCGAACTCCAACCCCGCACCGTAACCCCAATACTCGTGCGTGGGCCGTGCGTAGCAATAGGAACAGCCGTGCTCGCAACCTTGGTACGGATTCACCGAATAGTCGCTTGGCACATCGGGGCTCAGAACCTTATTGATAATGGTTTTCGGAAAGATGTCGATGAACTTGGTGCGAACCCTATCCTCTGTTCCCGGCTCAAAACCTTCGTCCCATTCCACTTCTTGCGAATAGAAACGATTCTTCGGGTTATATGCGGCACCACGACCTTTCATGACGTTAAGGTATCAGGATCTGGGAAATGGCAGACATTGGAACGAAAGAATGGATAATTCCTGATTGCTGGCAGCTAATGGCTAAATTCGCGCCCCGAAAAAAAACAGATCCATGCTTTCAACGAACAATATCTCGCTTCAATACGGAAAACGCGTTCTTTTTGACGATGTCAATATCAAGTTCACTGCCGGCAACTGTTACGGTGTGATCGGAGCGAATGGAGCCGGAAAATCAACTTTTCTGAAAATCCTTTCCGGAGAGATAAGTCCTAATTCGGGTTCTGTCCATATCGAACCGGGTAAACGGATGGCCGTTCTGAAGCAGGACCACTCGGCTTATAATGATATTTCGGTATTGGATACGGTAATGATGGGCCACAGTGTGCTCTGGAAGAACATTCAGGAACGGAACGCCATTTACGCAAAACCCGATTTCTCCGAAGCAGACGGCATCAAGGCGTCAGAGCTGGAGGAGGAATTTGCTGCAATGAACGGTTGGAACGCAGAGTCGGATGCAGCTACGCTATTGAGCGGACTTGGCATATCTGAAGACCAGCACGCCACTTTGATGAAAGACATGCCAGGTGCATTGAAGGTGCGTATCCTTTTGGCACAGGCACTTTTCGGAGACCCGGACATCCTAATTCTGGATGAGCCCACCAACGACCTTGACCTGAAAACGGTTCAGTGGCTCGAAAATTTCCTTCTGGATTTCGAGAATACGGTGATCGTGGTTTCTCACGACAGGCATTTCCTCGATACGGTATGTACCTCCATTGCTGACATCGATTTCAAGAAGATAAAGGTTTACACGGGTAACTACTCTTTCTGGTACGAGTCGAGCCAGTTGGCCTTGAGGCAGAAGCTGAGTGCCAACAAGAAAGCCGAAGACAGGAAGAAAGAGTTGCAGGAGTTTGTGCAGCGTTTCAGCGCCAATGCATCCAAAAGCAAGCAGGCCACGAGTAGAAAGAAGCTGCTCGAAAAGATCAATGTGGACGAGATACAGGCATCGTCCAGAAAATATCCGGGCATCATTTTCAAACAGGCGCGCGATGCCGGAAACCAGGTACTCAGCGTTCATTCCATCAGCAAGAGCCTCAACGGTAAGCCGTTGTTCTCCAAACTGACGTTCGAAGTGAACCGTGGCGACAAGATCGCATTCATCAGTAAGAGCGGTCTTGCCACCACTACCCTCTTCCAGATACTGATGGGCGAAGAACAACCGGATTCAGGAACCTTTGAGTACGGTCAGACCATTACCACCGCATACCTACCTACCGAAAATGGCCACTATTTCAACACCAAGGAAAACCTGATAGATTGGTTGAGAGAGTATTCTGAGGACAAGAGCGAGATCTACATCCGCGGATTCCTAGGTAAGATGTTGTTCACCGGAGAAGAAGTGTTCAAATCGGCAAGTGTACTTTCCGGTGGCGAGAAGGTACGCTGTATGCTGAGCCGAATGATGATGAATGAAGCCAACCTGCTGATCATTGACGAGCCTACCAACCACTTGGACCTGGAGTCGATACAGGCTTTCAACAACGGGCTTGTCGATTACAACGGAACGGTCCTCTTCACGTCACATGACCACACGTTCGTTCAAACGGTGGCCAACCGTATCATTGAAATAGGGCCTAACGGATTCCTTGACAAGCTCATGACCTACGATCAGTACATAACCGACCAACGGGTGGCCGAGCAGCAGGAAGAGCTGTACGCATAGGTCACTCGCTGCCGTTCTGGTTTGGTTCTTCCTCAACGACCTGTGGTGGAAGCAACAGAAAATGGAGCAGATGCCGTTGTTTCCGGTACTCGTAAAGGAAAACTTCGCGGAGTTTCACGTTCATTTTCATGAACATGTAAAGGGCTCCCTGTGCGCGAAGCAGGCGCTCTTCCCTGTCCAAACCCAAGTTCATTGAGGCAACTTGCTTCAAACCTTTCATGTATTCATCATACAGGTCGTATACCCCATCCTGCGCATGCGAGAAAATGACCCCAGCACAGAACGATTCCAACTTTTTATCACGATGCTCATGCATGGACGCGTGATCGCTTGCCACCACGCACAACTGCCCTGACAATCGCCCATCATCATCAATGCCCACCACAGGAAAGAACTTCACGGCAACATCCAATAGATCATCCAAACGAAGTGTATCTGAAACCGCAAACCAACGTTCTTCGATTTCCCCATTCACTTCACTTGGCTCAAGACTGTTCTGAGCCACAATTACCTGCGGAATCAGCAGGAGCATGACCATCAACCAACTGAAATGAATCATAACACGAAACGCGGTCAACAAAAAACGGTGCCATCTGTCGTATAACAAACGACCGAATACTTGCTTGCCGAAAACTTTCATCATACAGCAATGTTATGCATTCACAATTTTTAACACAAGCCAACTGTTGTTAACCTCAAGACCCGATTGTTAGGTCTATTTTCGCCAACGCATGATCCAACTCGCAGGAATTCGGAAGTCGTATCAGATGGGTACCAACCGTCTGGAGGTACTCAAGGGAATCGATCTCACCATCAATGAAGGTGAACTCGTTTCGATCATGGGGTCTTCGGGTACGGGAAAGTCCACCTTACTCAATATTGTGGGTATTCTGGACAATTACGATGCAGGTTCTTACCATCTCGACAACACCCTCATTCAGAACCTGAGCGAAACCAAGGCTGCCCAGTATCGGAACCGTTTGTTGGGGTTCGTTTTCCAAAGTTTCAATCTGGTGAATTTCAAGAATGCCATGGAGAACGTGGCCCTTCCACTCTATTACCAAGGGGTTGGAAGACGTAAACGCAACAAGATTGCGCTGGAATACCTGGAACAGGTGGGACTGCTTGATTGGGCCGAACACCTACCGAGCGAAATGAGTGGCGGGCAGAAGCAACGCGTGGCCATTGCACGCGCATTGGTGACCAAACCAAAGGTGATCCTTGCCGATGAACCTACCGGTGCATTGGACAGCAAGACTTCGAGCGAAGTGATGCAGATGCTGAAAGATGTGAATGCAACAGGCATGACAGTGGTCATCGTAACGCACGAGCATGACATTGCGGAGCAGACAGAACGCATCATTGTGATGAAGGATGGGCTGATTGAAAGCGACACATACCAAACGGCACCGTTGCATGTTTGACACC
>JBFHEW010000314.1:0-4208 GCA_041583955.1 Bacteroidia bacterium
TCATCCGAGGTACCAACACACCCTTCGTACCCGAGGCATCATCCATGTCCAGGATCGCATGGCTGTTGGGTGTGTATGCCGGGTTGTCTGATATACCTACAGACTGAGCGAAAACATGAACGCTGCTCAGAAGGAAGAATGCGCTAAGTATGATGTATTGGATTCTCGAAGCAATCATGATATAAAATTTTGGTTGGACCAGAGAGAGGAACGATTATTCGTTTTCCGTTCTAACAACTCCTAAAGTTACCGATTGATATCCTTGAATATGTCTTGTCTACGCTGTGTTTAGCAACTAAAGTGACAATTCAATTCCTGTGTAGGAATTAAGTTGAGTCTGTACCTAAAAGCACGGATAATGGTTGTTACACCGTATCGGGGAATTAATTATTCTGCGAATCTTGTGTGTCCTTATCGAAGGAATCGATGCCAAACGCAGAAAAATGGAAGACACTTGAATGGCACTGGAATCGGTGAATCGAAGCCTATTATCTTTGCCGAATGGACCCGATGATCAAAACCACCGACTTCCGCAATTACAACGAGGGCGAAACCATTGCCACCGTACGCGAGAACTACCGCAAGATGCGCACCAACCAAACCGTTGAGTACGTGCAACGCATGCAGAAGAAGTACCTCACCTTTGATAAGCCCATGCACGTGTGGGAAGCAATGGAAAAGCTCAACGTTTTCGTTGACCTGAGCGACCCGGACATGAACCTGCCCAACCTCCATCATCTGGTGCAGACGGCAGAAGGCATGCGTGCCGATGGTCGGCCCGATTGGATGCAACTGGTAGGACTGATACACGACCTGGGCAAATGCATGTTCCTGTGGGGCGAAGATGCGGATGGCACCAGCATGAAGGAACAATGGGGCCTTGTAGGCGATATCTTCCTGGTGGGCTGCCGTTTCCCCGAAACATTGGTGTATCCTGAGTTCAACGATGCGAACCCCGACATGCAGGACCCGCGCTACAATACCGAATTGGGCATGTACAGCAAAGGCTACGGGCTCGACAAGGCCCTGAAGGCATGGGGACACGATGAGTACCTGTTTCAGGTGCTATCGAACCATAAGGAGAACAGGATTCCTAAAGAAGGGATGATCATGGTCCGCTACCATAGTTTTTATCCGTGGCATACGGGAGGTTCTTACATGGACATCATGGCAGAGGAGGAGAAGCCTTACTTGGATTGGGTGCGCGACTTCAACCAGTACGACCTCTACACCAAGCGGCCACAGACCTACGAGTTGGACGACCTCCGATCGTACTACCTGCCCATCATAGAGAAATATCTGGGCAAAGGACCGGTGCATTGGTGATCAACTGATGGTGCGGGATATGGATCTGCGCTGACCTTTCATTTTCCAAGGTTCAGTATTGGCGGGTAATGGTTATTTTTGGGTAACCATCCGCTACATCATGTTGAAAGAATTCCGGGCACTTTTCGAGCCTTTCTCCTTCGTTTCTCCCAAAGATATGGCAGCGCTTATTCAGATTGCGAGTGTGGTCAGATTCAATAAGGGCGATCAGTTGATCCGCGCAGGAGAAAAGGATTACAGAGCTTACATGTTACTTCACGGTATCAGCCGGACCTACGTTGTCCGTGAAGACGGAGAAGAGATAACCACGTATCTTGCTACACCTGGCATGTCGATCGGGTCATCTAAGACCATTTTCGGTGGCGAGGTGGGTAATGAGAACGTGGTAGCCTTAGAGAATCTGGTGTGTGTCTGTGTTGATTTTCGGGAGTTTGATGAATTGAAGAGCCGGAATCACAATATCAATAGGCTGTATTCCAAGGCTATGGAAAAAAATTTGAAGGAGGCTGTTGAGCGTCTTGAACTCCACGTTGTAATGACACCCGAGCAACGTTACCTGTTCCTTTTACAGCACAGGCCCGAAATACTCAATCGTGTACCACTCAAGTACATTGCCTCGTACATAGGCATAACCCCCGTATCATTATCACGGATGCGTGCCCGATTGGTAAAGTGATCGTTTGATTGCGTGATTCCCGTAGTCTGGCTAGGTAGGTAATTAACCTTGGATAACGATTCGGGCATGGCTTTGTCTGGAACTTTGCAATTCATCCACAGAATTTGCAAGAATGTCCTACGCCTCAAGTATTCGTTTCATTGTAACGGTCGGTGCCGTATCGTTAGTCTGTCAATCTACTTTGGCCCAGCAGGGCATGGGTATTGGAAACAATAACCCACTCGAGATGCTTGACGTCTCAGGTGCCATCAAACTCGGTACCGATATCAACAACAGCAATGCTGCACCCAGTGGTGGTGCAGGTACTATCCGCTTCCGCGCTGGGCAGTTCGAGGGTTGGGATGGAACCACTTGGATTCCGCTCGGTGGCGGAGGTGGTACCTCTCCTTTCACTCTTGCAGGCAATGTGGTTCTGCCCGACAATACTGTGGTCGATCTGGCTACCGATGACTTCATTTTCGGGTCGCCCAGTCTGGATGACGATTCCAACGCGGCACATGATGGCCGCTTCTTTTATGATAAGAGCAAGGGCGCGTTCCGAGCTGGACTGGTAACAGGAGACCAGTGGAATGACCTTAAGCGCGGACACCAGTCTTTTGCCGCTGGGTTCGATGTAACAGCTTCAGGCGATTACAGCATTGCATTGGGAGAGCGCTCGTGGGCCACTGCCACCGGTGCCATTGCCATGGGACGGCAAGCTTACGCGGAAGGTGAAATGAGTTTCGCTTGGGGTAATGATGTGCAAGCTACCGGAACAGGTTCGGTAGCCCTTGGTAAACTTGCATTCTCTACCGCCAACTACAGTTATGCGGTGGGCACGGATGTGGATGCAACAGCAGAATACAGTATGGCCGTTGGGGCCCGAGCGAATGCCACGGACATTTACGCCATTGCTCTGGGGTCTAACGTGAACGCCAATGCGGAGTCTGCATTTGTACTCGGGCATGGAAGTTCGGCAGGCGCGCTCGAGGCTGCGGCCATAGGATACGGGGTACTTGCCACCGGTGAGCACTCTGTGGGTTTAGGTCATGACCTTCTGGCACTTTCAGAATATGAAGTGGTTCTAGGTAGATATAATGATGTCACAGTACCTCTCAGTGCAACGAATTGGGAGCCAACAGATCGCCTGTTCAGCATTGGAAATGGAATAGATGCGGCCAATCGTTCCAACGCACTCACCATCCTCAAGAACGGAAATACCGGTATCGGCACCACCACCCCTTCTGCCACATTTCATGTGGATGGGATCATGAGGTATGTTGACGGAAACCAACAGGCAGGTCATATTCCCGTTTCAGACGCCAATGGAAACATGACATGGACCGACCCGGCAACCATAACCACTGGCAACGATGGCGATTGGACCGTGAGTGGCAATGACCAATACTCTGCCGTGAGCGGAAATGTTGGGATCGGAACCACTACGCCAGAAACACGGTTGCATGTGGCAAGCACCACTACCGGCAATACCACCGGCATCAAACTGACCCAAGCAAGCTCCAACTCGCTCATCTACCACAATGCAGACAATGATCTGGTCATTCAGAAAGCGGCCCATGCAAACCAATTCGTACTCAACAGTAGCGGAAGCATCGGTATCGGTACGGATGCGCCAAGTGTCAGACTCCAGGTTGAGGGCTCCATCCGCATGGTGGACGGAAACCAACAGGCCGGACGAATTCCTGTATCCTCTGCCAATGGCACCATGGTATGGACCGACCCAACTGCCGTTGTTACAGCGGCAGATGGCGATGGAGACGCTTCAAATGAGTTACAGACCCTCTCGCAAACGGGCACCAGCGTTACTTTAAGCAATGGGGGTGGCACCATCTCGGTTGCCGATAACGATAACGACAGTTCCAACGAGATACAGGACCTATCGCTCTCTGGAAACACATTATCGCTCTCCGGAGATGCCACACCGGTCGACCTCTCCGGATTTGTGAGCACGGATGATCAGAACCTGACCGGGGCTACCCTTACAGGAACCACATTGCAGATCGATATTGAAGGCGGTTCGTCAACTTCCGTTAATCTCGCTTCGTTGGTGAATGATGCTGACGCGGATGCTACCAATGAGTTGCAGATCCTGAGCATAAGCGGCAGCGACATCACCCTCAGCAACGGAGGTGGAACGGTATCGCTTCCGAACGATGGCGATTGGACCGTCAGTGGCAGCGACCAGTACTCTGCCGTTTCAGGAAGA
>JBFHEW010000315.1:0-4206 GCA_041583955.1 Bacteroidia bacterium
AGTGGCCGAGAACGTGATGATCACCGATCTTGTGCGGAACGACCTATCGCGGAGTGCGAAAAAGGGAACGGTGAAAGTGGACGAACTTTGCGGAATCTATGAGTTTGAACATGTCAACCAGATGATATCCACGGTTTCTGCCGAGTTGAACGATGATGTACATCCGTTGGATGCCATTCTCAACGCCTTTCCAATGGGTTCCATGACAGGTGCCCCAAAGATCCGCGCCATGCAACTGATCGATAGCTACGAATCGTTCGCACGCGGACTCTATTCCGGGGCTGTCGGTTATTTCACCCCCAACCTCGATTTCGATTTCAATGTCGTCATCAGGAGTATCCTTTACAACGAGCAAAGGCAAGTGGTGACGTTCCCGACAGGTAGCGCTATCACCATCAACTCAGACCCTGAAAAGGAGTATGAAGAATGCATGCTCAAAGCGGAAGCCATGCGAAAAGTGCTATTGAACCATGCAAAGTAAATTCCTTTACTCTATGGACTCTTTTGGGTTTTCTAGTTCAAATGAGTCTGTTTTAGTTGCGGTAAGTGGAGGCGTTGATTCAATGGTTTTGGCCACATTGATGTATGAAAACGGGTTCACTATTGCGGTTGCTCATTGCAATTATCAGCTACGCGGTGCAGATTCGGACCTGGATGAGAAGTTGGTGCGGGATTGGTGTGCTCAGCTTCAGATCCCGTTTCATTCCAAGAAGGTGCCGACCCAACGTTTGGCGGCCGAAACCAACGATTCTGTTCAGATGGTGGCCAGAAAGGCGCGCTACGCGTTTTTCACGCAGCTGATGAAAGAACATGGCTATGTGACCACGGCTTTGGCGCATAATCTGGATGATAGGATAGAGTCGTTACTCATTAACGTGTTGCGAGGTACCGGTTTTCGCGGGCTTCAGGGAATGCCATCCAGGCGGAAAGGCCTGATACGACCATTGCTAGGAATAAGCAAGCAAGAGATTAGAGCATACGCGGAGAAAGCTGCAATTCCGTTCAGGGAAGATGCTTCCAATACGCAGACGTATTATCTGCGGAATTGGGTACGGTTGCGGTTGCTGCCAATTCTGAATCAGATTGATCCTGCCGCATTATTTAAACTTCAGAAACTGACTGAACGGGTAGAGCTGGCGCTGCCTGAGTACGAAAAGTGGATTCAGGAAAGACTCTCTGAAGCAAGATCGGATAATGGTCTGTCTACTGAAGCCCTGCTGAATTCCAATGCACCTTTCACACTTTTAAAGGAATTGTTGAAGTCCAAGGGCTTCTCTTCCGACCAGGTGTTCGAGGTGCTGGATATCATGGATTCGGAGTCGGGAAGGGAAGTGGCGTCCGAAACACACAAGGTCATCAAAGACCGTGAACAGCTCATATTGGCGGAAAAGGACGCCTTAGAAACGAAGCCCAGGCTACAGTTTGAACTTTTGGATAGGAATGCGATCGGTACGTTGAATGCGCGTAGGAATGTGGCGCTACTCGATGCAGGACTCATCGGGTTCAGTTCGGTCCAGCCGAAGGAATTGGATAGTGCTCTTGTACTGAGAAAGTGGAAGCTAGGCGACCGTTTCAAGCCACTAGGCATGAAAGGATGGAAGAAGCTGAGTGATTACTTCATCGATGTAAAGCTTTCAACGCTGGAGAAGGAAAAAGTCTGGCTGCTTACCCACGGTAATGAGATAGTATGGGTTGTAGGTCATCGCGTTGATGATCGTTTCAAGGTTTCGGACACGACCACTAGCGTACTTAAGGTTACCATGGTCAGTGCTGAATAAATCATTTAGAATGGAAAAGAAAGCCCCGCCACGCAATTCGCGGGGCGGGGCTTGATCTTGTGCTGCTAGCACTTGCAAGGAGCAAGTGTAGCTCTTACCAAGGATACTTGTTCTCGTCAATGATCACTTTGGCAATTCTTCTTCGGGCATCTTTCGCATTGAAGATGTCGGTCTTGGTGAATCGCTTCAGCCCAAGATTCATCATTTTCAACTCATCGCCTTCGGCAAAGGATGAAATGGCGTCCTTACCCCATTTCCAGATATTGTCAGCGCAATCGTTGATGTACACACGAACCATGTCAATCTGAACAGCTGCTGCAGCTTCGCCTTTGGTGGCAGCGATCTTCTCAGCACGTAGCAATGCAGATTCGGCCGTGTAGATGGCAATCAGGATGTCGGCCACGTTCATCAGCACTTCCTGCTCTTTTGCCAAGCTCATGGCCAATTTCTGAACCGCGGAACCAGCCACCATCAGAGCAGCCTTCTTGAAGTTCTTCAGGTAGCCTTTTTCTTTTGCGAAAAGTGTATCGTCAGCTTCTCCCAACTCTGGAATGCTCATCAATTCACCAGCAACTTTCTGTGCAGGTCCCATCAGGTCCATTTCGCCTTTCAGACCTTTCTGAAGGAGCATGTTCACTGTGAGCATTCGGTTGATCTCGTTGGTACCTTCAAAGATCCTGTTGATACGGGCATCTCTATAAGCACGCTCTACCGGAGACTCGGCACTGAATCCCATTCCACCATAGATCTGTACCGCCTCGTCAACGATGTAATCGATGGCTTCCGATCCGAATACCTTGATGATGGCACACTCCACAGCGTAAGAAGCAACACCTTTCAATTTGGCTGTATCCGGGTCCATTCCGCTGGCAATGAAGCTCTCGATGCAATTCTCAATGTCCTGTCCAGCACGGTAAGTGGCCGCTTCGTTCACCCATGTAAGGATGGCCTGCTGCGCCAATTTGTGCTGAATGGCACCATATTTAGAGATAGGGCGACCGAACTGCTCGCGCTCGTTGGCGTAGTTCACAGATTGGGTAATGGCCTGCTTGCCACCACCGATTCCTGCAGCGCCCAACTTGATACGACCGATGTTGAGGATGTTCACTGCGATCTTGAATCCGTTTCCTCTTTCAGAAAGGAGGTTCTCTACAGGAACCTTCACATTATTGAAGAAAACCTGACGGGTAGAAGAACCCTTGATTCCCATTTTCTTCTCTTCAGCATTGAGGCTCAATCCTTCTGAGTTGCCATCTACGATGAACGCAGAAAGGTTCTTATCGTCATCGATCTTGGCAAAAACGGTGAACACATCTGCAAAACCTGCGTTCGTGATCCACATTTTCTGTCCGTTGAGGATGTAGTGCTTTCCATCTTCAGAAAGGACAGCTTTCGTCTTTCCAGAGTTGGCGTCAGATCCCGCGCTTGGCTCTGTAAGGGCGTAAGAGGCTTTCAGTTCTCCGCTTGCCAAACCTGGCAGGTAGCGTTGTTTCTGGTCCTCGTTGCCGTAATACTGAATTGGCAATGTTCCGATACCCGTGTGGGCAGAAATGGCCACGGAGAACGAATGTCCCATACCGGTAGCTTCTGCCACAAGGCAGCTGGTGTTGAATGTGGCACCCATTCCACCATATTGTTCCGGAACGGTAATGGCCAATAGGCCTAACTCACCTGCCTTGTCCATCAATCCTGCCATCAGACCATCTTCCAATGAGTCGATGCGGTCAAGATTCGGGGTTACTTCCTGCGAGATGAAATCACGACATGTCTGCGCGATCATCTGTTGCTCTTCTGTCCACTCTTCAGGGGTGAACACATCTTGGTAGCTGGACTCGCGAATGAGCCACTCACCACCTTGGAGCGCCTTTTTTTCTACTGTTTCCATTTTTTAAAGATTTGCCCCTCCCGACTTCCCCAAAGAGGAGGAGAGGGTGCGGTTAAACATTATTTGTGTCTATCAATTGTTTTCATTGTCAAAGCCCCTCCTTTGGAGGGGATGGGGAGGCTTTTACATCATCTCAAAGATTCCTGCAGCTCCCTGTCCGGTTCCCACACACATGGTCACCATACCATACTTGCCGCCTGTTTTCTTCAATTCGTTCATCATCTGAACGGTCAGTTTACCTCCGGTACAACCCAGCGGATGACCCAATGCAATGGCGCCTCCGTTCACGTTCACTTTGGAGTCGTCCAATCCAAGTGTACGCACTACAGCCAACGACTGGGAAGCAAATGCTTCGTTCAATTCGATGATGTCCATGTCGTCTTGTTTCAAACCTGCTATCTTCAATGCTGCCGGAATAGCCGTGATAGGACCAACGCCCATTTCTCTTGGCTCCAGACCGGTTACAGCATAACTCACCACACGTGCAATTGGTTCAACGCCAAGCTCTTTTAGTTTCTTTTCTGACACCACCATGACAAACGC
>JBFHEW010000316.1:0-4203 GCA_041583955.1 Bacteroidia bacterium
GGAAACTACACCGTTACGCTGAAAGCCGAAAAAGGAGCCAAGGTTTCCCAACAGACCGTGATGGTGAAAGTGAACTCTGTACCTACAGCCATACTCGATGTTTCTCAGAAATTGGCCGGTTACGATGCCATTCCATTCTATCATTTTGAAACCATCCTTCAGCCGAACGAAACCGCTACCTGGCAATTCTCTGACGGCTCTATGGCCAAGGGTGCTTCTGCCGATCATTTGTTCCGCGATGCAGGAAAGGCGCAAGCCATACTGACCGTGAAGAATGCGGCAGGATGTGCATTCTCGGATAGCTGGGAATTGCAGATCCCTAAATCGTTTGATCAGCTGATGGCGCCTACCGCATTTACGCCTGATGGCGATGGCAACAACGATGTGTTCATTCCAAGAGCGCTTCCGGAAACAGGCGTGGCCTTTGAAATGGTGATCACAGACCTAAAAGGCCAGGAAGTATACAGAACAAGCTCTGCCAACGATCCGTGGAACGGTAACCTTCAGAACAACGGAACAAAATTGGACGCTGGCACCTATGCCTGGACCGTAGTGCTGAAAGAGGAAATAGTTAGAAAAAAGACGTTTAGCGGAACAATCACCCTGCTTCGCTAACCGCAACTTCATATCTTTGAAAATTAAGTGAGAATGAGCCACATGAACTACCGCCCGCTATTGACAACACCGATCGTACTTGCCACTTGGTTCGTACTGGTGTTATTGATGCAACTAGCTCCCGCTGAAATAAACGCACAAACCGTTGATGTTGGGCCACCCGATACTTCTGTATGCAATGGAACGCCCATTACCCTAACGGCCATCACTACCGGAGTATCCGGTTCCCCATCATTCACAGCGGTCAACGTTCCCAGCGATGACATCCATTCTCAAGTTCTGGACATTGGTTTTCCGTTTGAGTTCTTCGGGAACACGTATACGCAGTGTGTCGCCTCATCGAATGGCTATGTCACTTTCAATCTTGGTACAGCAGGAACCGGTTCTCCGTGGGCGATAAACAATGCGAGTCCTACTCCTGGTGTTCCCGACAACGCCATCATGTTCCCGTGGCAAGACATCAATCCAGGTGCCGGATCTGGAGGAACGAATGCTGCCGACTGCGGTGATGGGACATTCATCGTTGACTATGTTGACATTGCCATGTTCAGCTGCACCAACCTGAGCTTCACCATGCAGGTGGTGCTTTATGAGGGTACGAACATCATCGATACCTACATTTCAGAAAAGCCGATATGCACCACTTGGAATGGAGGCGCAGCGATACATGGTCTGGAGAATGCTACAGGCACGCAATCAGTGATAGTACCTGGACGTAATTTCCCGACCCAATGGGCCGCAACAAACGATGCCGTGCGGTTCATTCCTGATGGCTTTGGAAGTTACACCATCGACCAGACCATTCCGTTCAGCCCGATCCCTGTTGGGCAAGAGATCATTGAATGGACAGATGACCAAGGCAACATTCTCGGATCCACAAATTCCATCACTGTAACTCCAACAGTGCCTACTTGGTACTATTGCACCTACCGTTCGGCATGTTCAGCCATTACTGTTTCGGATTCCATCCTAGTGACATTGGGCAACGTGGACATTACGGTCAATCCGTCTGATGTCTCTTGCTTCGGTTTCGGAGATGGTTATGTGGTAGTGGACCCTGCGGGAAGTGCTTTTCCGGTCACCCTTGAGTTGGGGAATGCTGCCGGCACCCAGATGCAGACCGTGAATGGCGTAACCGGAATCGACACGTTGAGCGGACTCTATGCTGGAAATTACGTGGCTACGGTGACGGACGGTGTCGGATGCGCGACCTCGCTGAACTTCACCATTGATCAGCCTACATTACTCATTCCGAATGCCGGTCACACGGACATTCTTTGTAACGGAGACAACAACGGACGTGCCTACGCAAGTCCTACCGGTGGAGTGGCCCCGTACGTTACCGAGTGGAACGACCCTCTGATGCAGACGACTGACACCATTGAGTTCCTAGCTCCCGGAGCTTATACATTGACCGTTACGGATGCCAACAACTGCGTGTCAGATACCACCTTGTCGGTATTGGAGCCGCTACCACTCATTCTCAATCTTACTTCCGGTGCAGACACCTGCCTTCTAAAGAACGGTGCTGTGCGTGCCCAGATGAACGGAGGAACTCCACCGTACAACTACAACTGGAGCAATCTCGGTGGCGACTCAACCAACTATTCCATGGATCCTGTGAACCACTTCAGCAGGGTTCAGAACCTATCTCATGGCACCTATTCTGTTGCCATTACCGACTCGAACGGATGCGAAATAAATGGTTCGGTGGCCGTTGCCCTTATTCCTCCACCAGTTGCGAACCTCACAAGCAGGTCTAAACCCGAGGAATTCGTAAATCCCGATGTTCAATTTGAGAACCTCAGTACAGCTGCAAGCACCTACGAGTGGCATTTCGGAGATGGTACCGTATCGTACGAAGAAGATCCGGAACACACCTACGATACCTCTGGTGTATTCTTGGTGATGCTCATCTCGTACAATGATCCCGCTTATGGTTGTGCCGATACGGCATTCCTCTATATGGAAGTCGATCCCTTCTTCACGTTCTACGTTCCAAGCGGATTCACACCCGATGACGATGGGCTCAATGACACGTGGGGACCGATCGGACAAAGCTTTGAGATTGAAAGTTACAACGTGAAGGTTTTTGACCGCTGGGGAAGCCTCGTTTGGCAAACAGACAATCCCGAAAAACGATGGGACGGACTCGATGCAAGTTCATTGAAACCTGTGAAACAGGGAACCTATGTATATGTATTCACGATGAAAAAATTCAATACGTTTGAACCGAAGACCATCAAGGGAACAGTAACCCTTTATCGCCATCGATAATAACCTGACCCCGGTCGATCAACGATGTATAAACCTTTTAGCCGCTGCTTACTTCTTATCTTCTTCCTCCTAGGATGGAACGTTGGGGTATTCGGACAGATCACTTCAAACACATCTGATTACGTTCAGCCTACACAATACACGAATGGGATGCCGAATGACGAGATATTCGTTTTCTGTTCTCCCGACATCAACGGAAATCCGGTTACGGGGCAATTGACGGCCACTCCCACCATTGCAGGACCGGGTTTTACGTTTGAATGGGGCCTCTATGATGAGACTACACACACGTACACTACTTTTCAGACCACCAACGGTCCGACTTCCACAGTATCCAATCTGGCATCAGGCGGATATAGCGTAACCATTACGAACAATGCCGGCCAAACAGAACGATTCGTTGCGTGGGTATATGTAAGTATTGTGGATGTGAACGTTTCCCTTGACCTCGACCCAGTCAACCCAGGGTGCGAACCATTCGATGTAAATGGCACCATAGATGCATCGGGCTTCACATATTGGGATCCGCTTCAGCCCGGACAGGCACCTTTCATTGTAGATGCGAACACCACCATCGAGGTCTGTTTCAGTGCGAACCACACGTATGTTTCCGATCTTGGTTTCGTGTTGGTGGGACCACCGAGTTGCGGCAGCCCTGCTGTTACGCTTTCTCCGAATCCACAGGTTATCAATAACGCTAACGGTTGTTGCTGCAATAGCGGAAACAACTTGAACAACCTCTGTTTCACTACTGCAAACACAAACCAACTGAACATGTGCGCTTCCGGTACTCCGCTTACTGGCACATTTGGTTTCTATAACGGAAACTTTCCTGGAAATGGCGGAGCGAACTATCCGCAAGGAGGCGTTCAGGGTTTGTATGGATGTAATGCTGCAGAGGGTGGTTGGGCCGTACAGATCTACGATTGTATCGGTGCAGACGTGGGTTCACTCACCAATGCCACCATTACTTTCAGTAACGGTACATCCACCATCAATTATGCTTCTGGACCGATAAACTCGGCCATAAACGATAACTCATGCACGCCCGGTACGGCCTCCATCTATGTGGTGCCGCTTACCACACCGGTAAACCCAAACCCGCAGCAGGTTCCCAACTCCGGAACACTCACCTACCAGCTTGGGCTGAACGGAAACCCCGTGAGCCTCACGGCTGGCACCAACTCGTTCAACGAAACGATAGATCCTATTCCCACCTATGACGAGTGGTATTATCTTTTCATTCAGGATCAGCTCGGTTGTAGTGCCATTGATTCGGTGATGTTCGATTTCACGGGTTATGCAGATGCC
>JBFHEW010000317.1:0-4203 GCA_041583955.1 Bacteroidia bacterium
CAATTTCATTCTCACCACCATTCATCGTCCGGTAAATACAGATGATACCCGTGCATTGACAGACATTCTTACTGCACTGAATGACATCTCAGTTTCTGATGGAACCGAGTTTGTACTTCCAATTCACCCTCGCACAGCAAATGCAATTGCACAGGCAACAGTTGAACCCACACGGGAACTGTTGAAAAACCCACGTTTCAAGATCATTGAGCCCGTTGGTTTTCTGGAAATGTTACTACTTGAGAAACACGCCAAGATGGTAATGACAGACAGTGGAGGCGTTCAGAAAGAGGCATTCTTCCTGAAAAAGCCGTGCATCATTCTTCGTTCCGAAACAGAATGGACCGAGATGGTGGAATGCGGCAGTGCCACGCTGGTAGGATCGGACCCGGTGAAGATCCGCGCAGCGTACAACCATTTCAACACCCATCCGAAACTGGAGTTTCCACTGATTTTCGGCAATGGAACTGCTGCAACCTTCATCTGCGAGTCGATCATCAAACATTTGAATTGATGCTGATCTACAGTCATAAGATAACGCCTCGCGTCCGGTACATCTTCAGAGTGATGCTTGGCGACATGCTGGGAATAAAACTTGCATTTACCAGCGACAAACAGAAGTTCATCTCATCCGAATCGAAGAAGATCAGCTATTCGCATTCGAAAATTGCCGATGAGGTCCACTTCAAGTCACATGGACTGCTGCATGAAACAGGTGTTCAAGATCAAAATATCCGTGTCATGGAGAATGAATGGGGGAAATTCTTCTATGCCCATAATTCAACGGATTCGGCTCTGAATTTCGATGTGTTTGCCGCATCTTTCTTCTGTATTTCAAGGTACGAGGAATGTCTGCCCCACATACGCGACAAATACAACAGATTCGAGGCTTCCGAGAGTCTCGGCTTCAAACATGGTTTTCTCACAGAACCTGTTGTCGATCAGTGGGCGCTGCGCATCCGTGACATACTTTGCGCCAAGTATCCCGATCTCAGCTTCAAAAAGAGAGAATACTCGTTCATTTCCACCATCGACATCGACAACGCCTACGCCTTCAAGAACAAAGGCTTCATGCGTACCGTTGGTGCCTACGGCCGGTCGTTGCTGAACTTTGATCTAAGCGAAATAGTTGAACGCACCAAGGTGCTTCTTGGGCGAGCCAAGGACCCTTACGACACTTACGACTTTCAGTTAGAGATTCAGAAGAAATACAATCTGAGAACGATCTACTTCTTTCTTTTGGCCGATTATGGCGTGAACGACAAGAATGTTCCGTTCTACAATCAGGAATTCCAATCGCTTATCAAGCATTTGGGAGATTACGCGGAAATCGGCATCCACCCGGGATTCAACTCCAACCGTAAGAACGAAAAGCTGAAAACCGAAAAGAAGCGATTGGAACAGATCATACATCGTTCAGTAACCAAAAGCCGGCAGCATTTCCTTATTCTGCACCTGCCGCACACCTACCAGAAACTGGTTGACAACGATATTTTCGAAGACCACTCGATGGGATATGCCGAGCATGTCGGATTCAGAGCCGGTACATGCACGCCTTATCGGTTCTACGACCTCGACCTCGAAACAGCTACCGAACTGACCGTTTATCCTTTTGCCGTAATGGAGGCCACGCTGAAGTATTACATGAAACTGCCACCCGAAGAAGCTAAGAAGAAAATCAGCGAAATCGTGGGAAAAGTAAGATCTGTGAACGGCACTTTCATTGGCCTTTGGCATAACGAAACCTTGACCGACAGGGACATCTGGGTCGGGTGGCGCGATGTTTTCACACATATGGTGGAAGTAGCAAGAACGTGACATTTCTTACACGGGTAGCTAAGCACATTCCGTATATTTAGCCGTGGCTTTTCAGCCACGGTCCAATCGTAAACAATCATTTTAAATGACGAAAATTCTTGGTGGCCACGGGTCGCTTTTTGATCAGTTCATTGGGGAGTTAAGGAATGTGGAAGTCCAGGAGGACCGCATGCGGTTCAGACGCAATCTGGAGCGGATAGGAGAACTGTTCGCATACGAGATAAGCAAGGAGCTGGAATGGAACACAGGGTCCATTACAACGCCTTTGGGCGAAGCAGAACTGCCTCTCATGGCAGAGCAACCGGTCGTTGCCACCATTCTGAGAGCGGGTCTTCCGCTTCATCAAGGTCTGCTCAACTATTTTGACCGGGCTGATAATTGTTTCATCTCCGCTTACCGGATGAACCACAAGGAAGACGGTTCGTTCGATATAAAAGTGGAGTACCTATCGAGCCCCTCGCTGAACGACAGAACCGTGATACTTTGCGACCCGATGCTGGCAACCGGTGGTTCGATGGTGCTGGCCTACAAAGCCCTGTTGAGAAAGGGAAAACCGAAACACGTTCATATTGTGGCCGCCATTGCCAGCTTGGAAGGCTTGGAATATTGCAAACGTCATTTACCCAAGAACTGTACTATCTGGATAGGTGGATTGGACGAAGAACTGACCGCCCAAGCTTACATCGTACCGGGCCTTGGAGATGCTGGCGATCTTGCATTCGGGGTTAAGGAGTGATGATACACACCAAAAGTTCATCTGGGCGTAGAGGAAGAAGTTGACCCGTGGAGAAGATCCTACAAATACTACTAGTTGTAATTCTGAGTGCTACCAAGTTTCTCACGGCACCGATCACATCGCTGAATATCGGCTTCGGTTATCTGGAAACATTGCTCATTACGACCATCGGTGGACTTGTAGGGGTGTTCTTCTTCTTCTATCTGAGTTCGGCCATCATGCTACTGATAAGCAAGTTCAACTCAAGCAACGGCAAGAAAAAACCTTCTAAACCCAAGAAGAAATTCACGTGGAAGAACAAGATGATCATTCATATCAAGCGCGAATACGGACTCATCGGTCTGGCTGCCCTTACTCCTACGCTACTCTCCATTCCGTTGGGAACCTTCTTGGCCGCACGTTATTTCCCTGATGCCAGAAAAGTGATCTTCTATCTTTCAGCTTCCGTGGTTGTCTGGTCGGTCATCGTTTCATCGGTAGTGATCATTTTCTAAGGAAATGGGGAAATCGATTCAACACGTATTCTTTGACCTAGACCGGACCCTTTGGGATTTTGAATCCAACTCTGAAGCAACCCTTAAAGAACTTTTCAGCGAATTCGACCTCTCTTCGAAACTAGGTGTTTCAGACCTGTCTTTCATTCACGAATACAAGCGCATCAACGAAATATTCTGGGAGGATTACCGCAATGGCACCATCGAAAAGCACTATCTCCGCTATGGTCGGTTTGAAACTGCCCTCAAATTCTTTGGGCATGACGATAAGGAATTGGCCTCTGAGATAGGCGAACTGTACATTTCTAGAAGCCCACGGAAAACAAACCTGATAGACGGTTCGATAGAAGTACTCGAATACCTGAAACCGCACTACGAACTACACATCATTACCAACGGTTTTGAAGAGGTGCAGCAGATAAAAATGGAAAGTTCGGGTCTAAGCCCTTATTTCAAAGAAATCATCACTTCAGAAAGCGCTGGAGCGAAGAAGCCGAGTAGGATCATTTTTGAACGGGCAGAGAAGCTAACAGGCGCTGCTCCTTCGAACAGTATCATGATCGGTGATCATTTTGAAGCGGACGTGGTGGGCGCCATCGAATCGAATTGGAAAGCTGTACTGTTTGAACCTGAAAAACCACGGATCACGGATGAAGGATACATCCACATTCACCATTTGAAAGAGTTGATGGGTATCCTTTAAACCTCTGCCAGGATACTGATACCTCCTTGAACCTTTTCGTCAATCTCCACCTTGATCTTGGCATCGAGCGGGAGAAAAAGGTCGACCCTTGAACCGAATTTGATGAAACCGAGTTCGTCTCCCTGTTTCACGATATCGTCCTGATGGCAATACCATACAATGCGCCTGGCAACGAAGCCTGCAATTTGCCGCACCAGAACCGAAACCCCGAATTCAGTTTCCACAACCACCGTATTCCGTTCGTTCTCCGTGCTCGATTTGGGATGCCATGCAACCAGGAATTTACCGGGATGATACTTCGAGTAAGCCACTCTACCCGATATCGGGTATCTGTTAAGGTGCACATTCAATGGCGACATGAACACCGAGACCTGAATCCGCTTCTCACCATTGAAATACTCGGGTTCTTCCACTTCCTCAATGGCCACCACCTTGCCATCTGCAGGGCAAAC
>JBFHEW010000318.1:0-4201 GCA_041583955.1 Bacteroidia bacterium
AAAAACTCCTTAGGCGTAAGCCCCGTTTCCTTCCTGAAATAGGTATTGAAAACGGTTTTGGAGTTGAAACCGCAATCGTACGCAATGGACATGATGGTGAGGTTGGCATTCTCAGGAAGCAGCGCCCGTTCCTTGAACTCCTGCACGCGATACTGATTGATGAAACCATTGAAATTCTTGCCGAACCCATCATTCAGCAACCAGGAAAGCTGGTTGGGGTGAAGGTTCAGCGTATCGGCCAACGAGCGCAATGAAACATCCGGGTTGAGATGCGGCTTTTCCGTTTCGATAAGTTGCAACAACTTGGCTTTGTAGGTAGCTGCCGCTTCCTCGTCAAGCAATGCTTTCTTTCTGGTTGTTTCATGCTCTATACCGAACAGGTCTTCCGGAAAAAGCTGTTGATGAAACGCTGCGTAACGTGGGTCCTTTCGTATCGGATCGACCAGCGGATCGGAGTAGCGCAACAGCAAAAGAGGCGAACCTGTGCTCATAGCGCCAGCTACCCACGCAAAGGCGTCATCATTTCGGCCCGTAGCACCCGCCAACAGGAACAGATACGAATCTGCGGTAAAGCCGTCTTCACCATTCGCCATTTCAATCAACAGCTCTTCGGATTTTCGCGCATTGACCTTGTCGCCTTTCATGGCATATCCCAACGCCTGCGAACCTGCTTTCTCACCAGCTACCACGATCTCCGAAGGCAGCGCATCGAAGTACGGGATCACCTCATCATACCGCCCCAATTTGAGCAAGCAAAGCGTTTTTACCGAATGTACGGGAATGTTCAGCGGGTTCACTTCCAGACATCTATCCAGTTGCGTTACGGCTTCGGAATAGTTGTCTGACATGTACGCAATGTAGCCGCTGTAAAACTGCGTTTCCTGCGAGAAAGGGTCTATGCTTAAGGCCGTATCCAAATGTTTGCGGGCTTCCGCTTTTTTCCCGGCCAAAATGTAGAGGAACGCCATGAATTGCTGCGATTCCACGTGGTTCGGATTCACGCTCACGGCCTTGCTTCCGTGTTCAAATGCCTCGCGATAGCTGAACTTGGTGAAGAACGCCAAGTTGGCCAGGTTATAATAGGCCGCAGCCAATCGGTCGTTGATGGTCAACGCTTTCAGCGTGAGCTCTGCACATTTACTCCATCCTTCCTCGTACGGAATCACCGTAATGGTTGCGAGAAAGCTGTACGCATCTGCCAGACCCACCATGGCCTCAGCATGATTCGGGTCTATTTCTAACGCCTGTTGGTAATACGCCATCGACTGCTTCACATCTTCAGGGTTCCACTTATTGAACGTCTGTCGTCCCTTGAGAAAGAGCTTATAAGCGTCCAAACTCTTCGTGTTCGGTCCCACCAACTGATCCTGGATCTCAAAGTGCCCGAAATGCTCGCGCAATCGGTCAGCGATCAACAGACTGATCTCGTCCTGCACCTCGAAAATGTTGTCCAGTTTTCGGTCCCACGTCTCCGACCAGAAATGGAAATCATCTGCTGCATCAATCAGCTGTGCCGTAATGCGCATGGCATTGCCCGCCAACCGCACGCTGCCTTCCAGAACCGTTGATACATTCAGTTGCCTGCCTATCTCCGGCAAGGGAATGTTCTTGCCTTTGAAGTGGAACGAAGAGGTGCGCGAAGTGACCTTCAGGCCATCGATCCTCGCCAAGGCATTGATGATCTCCTCGGTGATACCATCACTGAAATACTCGTTCTCGGCATCAGAACTCATGTTCACGAACGGGAGAACAGCAATGGAACGGTCGGCTATGCGCTGCGCGTTTGACAAAGTGTGGCTAATGTCGCAAATCCCCAGCAAATGACATGGATCGACCGCATAGGCTGCTGTGTGTAGTGAGAAAGGACCTAGGAGCGGGTTAGCTGATTAGCTGAATAGTGGATTAGTGAATTAGCAGATTAGCCAATTAGCAGATTAGCCAATTAGCAGATTAGCCAATTAGCGAATGAAAAACGGACTACGTCTGACGGCCTTGGAGAAGCCTGCATGCGCAGTCACCCCTCTCTAGCAAGAGAGGGGGATGGGGGGTGAGTTTTTTGTGAGGTTTGAGGAATGAGCTGATTAGCTGATTAGCTAATTAGCGAATTAGCAGATGAGATACATACTGCGTCAGACGGCTCAACACAGAACCGCAGGTACGGCCACGTTTTTCGTTTTCTCCTTTTTCCTCCCGTGCTAATTGCTCAACCTTACGGGCGAAAACAGGTCCCACGTAAGGCCTGCCGTGAATTGGCTGCCTGAGTCCACAATACGGTAGTTGTAGTTGTCATGTCCGTAAATGAAACTGAACGAGATACCCAACGCACTCACCATGGAAAGTGGGTAATACGTGATGGACGATTCGAACCGGATGGGGTTAATGTGCGGATGCGCATCGAAAATGGCTTCGATGTGCTGTTTTATCCGTACGCGCTGCCGGATCTTCGATTTCTCCGACAATTGGAACGCGATGATGTACTCGTACGAAAGACTCATACGGTGCCTACCCAGAATGTTCAGGTCGTTGTCGGTCACGAGGTCCACATCCGCCACACCGAAAATGCCTTTGTGGTAGACCACGTATCCAAGCATGAACGAATGTGTCTGCTTGGCGTAGCCATCCATGCCCAATTTGTTCAATCGGTAATTGATGGTGAATTCCGATAGGTTGACCGAGTAGTTGCCATTTTTCCGATTGAGCAGGGCAGACAGGTCGGTGTCGGCAGTAATGGAGTCATAGATGGCCTCGCAGACCCGGCCATTGTCAAATTCATCTTCGGCAAAAGTGCATTTGCTCTGTCCGTTGCTGTGATGCCCCGATTGTACCTGAAAACCTATGAACTGGTTGTAAGTAGGGAATGGGTTCTTGAGACGGAACAGGTGCTGTGTTCCAAGAAAAATACGGTAGCTGGGGGTCTTTATGGGTTGCGACTCTTCCTTGTAAAGTCTGAACTGCGGCCTGAAATCGATGTATTGTGCGTGCGAGTGCAGCTTGGTTGTATCTGCCAACCGCTTCACAAAGTTGTTGTGGAAACTGAATTTGATGATGGGGTTGGCCTCAAACTGTATCTGTTCGTATTCAGAGTAGGTCGACATCCACCTTACGTTCGGGTCGTGGCCCATGGGGTACACGTGCGAGTACTTTTCGAACTGGCCAAAGGCATGGGTTGTGCAAAGCACAGAAAGAATGGCGGCAAAGTGTTTTCTCATGCTGAAAAGTGCCAAGGTTGTAGGGCGAGGTGAGGTGTACAGTGCGAATATCAGAGTAAAATGGGGTTTAGGCAATGCTTGTCGGGTCCGTATCTACGCTACAGGGATAAGCTGTACTCCCATGATGCAGATATCATCTACCTGAAACTCCTTGTCGCGCCACTGCTCAAATGCGAGTGTCACCTCGTGGTGCTGCTGTTGTACGGGTTTTGATTGGATGTCGAGCAGAAGCTGTCGGAAACGTTGCTGCCCGAATTTCTTTCCATGTGGCCCACCGAATTGATCGCTCAAACCGTCTGATGATAGGTAAATGTTGTCCCCGGGTGATAGTCGGATCACGTGTTCAGTGAACCGGGTGGTTCCGCTGGTATGGTAAATACCTATCGGTTGCCTATCGCCCCGTAGTGTGAACAGGCAATGGGTGCTGTTCTCCGTTTCGCAAACGAACCCTTGTTGTTCCGCATCGGCTATCGTTTTTTCGTTCCACTCGGCCGTTTTGGTTCTCACCACATACAGGTTGAAGAACGCCCCTGCAAATCTGAGAATGGCGGTTTCAGGGTTAAAGTAGCACAGACCTATGTCCATGCCATCTTTGGTGTCGTTCTGGTCGGAGGTGAGTTTGTTGATCAGCAACCTACGCACCATTGTGAGCAATTGACCGGGGCCTGCAAGCGGATTGGTGAAAACCGTGGTACTCAGTAGGCTCATGCCCAATATGCTCATGAATGCGCCTGGTACGCCATGTCCGGTACAATCGCCCACCGCAAGAATGAGTTCGCCATTGGGCTGTTTCTTCACCCAGTAGAAATCGCCACTTACCACGTCTTTTGGCCGAAAGACCACGAACGACTTCGGCAATAATTCCTGTATGCGGTCGTCTGCCGGCAGAATGGCGTGTTGCAACTTTTTGGCGTAATGGATGCTGTCGAGCAGGTCGTGGTTCTTGCGTTCCATCATGACGCTCTGCTGTTTGATAATGGAATTGCTGTCGG
>JBFHEW010000319.1:0-4189 GCA_041583955.1 Bacteroidia bacterium
CTGGAATTGGGCATTGATATCCATGCACTTGAGCTGGACGAGATCATCGATTCATCTAACGTAACTCCAGAGATCTGGGTCGAATTGGCCGAGATCATTGGCCAATACTATGCTGATTTTGACGGATTTGTGATCCTCCATGGTTCCGACACGATGGCGTACAGCGCCTCGGCCTTGAGCTTTCTACTCGAAAACCTCGGCAAGCCGGTCATCTTCACCGGAAGTCAACTACCGATAGGACTACCGCGTACCGATGCACGCGAAAACCTTATCACGGCACTTACCATAGCCGCCATGCGCGATCATGACGGCCGGTCATTGATACCCGAGGTGTGCATCTATTTTGAGGATAAACTCTACCGAGGAAACAGGACCCACAAGTTCAACTCGGAGAATTTCGATGCGTTCGTTTCCCGTAATTACCCGATTCTGGCCGAGGCTGGCGTACGAATAAGGATAGATGAAGAACGCCTGCTGGCCCAGCCAAAGGGGAAATTCCATGTTCATACCAAGATGAGCAAGAATGTGGCCGTGATCAAACTCTTTCCAGGTATCGCCCTACATCCGTACCCGAAGTTATTCCGCGATTCGGGCATAGAGGCGGTGATATTGGAAACATATGGCTCTGGAAATGGTCCTACTAGCAGCGATTTCCTGTCGGATCTGCGGGAAATGACCGAGGCAGGCATCCTCATATTGAACATTACACAGTGCCGCGAAGGCAAAGTGGAGATGGGAAAATACGAGACGAGCGAAGAATTGTTGAAGCTCGGACTGATAAGTGGAGCAGACCTTACGTTCGAGTCTGCCATCACAAAAGCCATGTTCGTGCTTGGAACAACTGACGATCTGCATCTGCGAAGACAAATGCTTGCAACAAACCTCAGAGGTGAAATGAGCCTGTGATGTTTGCGCGGGCGCTGAATCACATTTTTTGTATTTTGCGCGCCAATTTGGGGACTGTGAAGTAAGGGAGAGGTGGCCGAGTGGCTGAAGGCGCACGCTTGGAAAGCGTGTAAACCCCAAAAGGGTTTCGAGGGTTCGAATCCCTCTCTCTCCGCAAGGATTGAAAAGTATAGATTTGTAATTGTTAACCATTAAATAAATAGTTGAAGAACTAACCACTATCAGAATCATGAAAAAGTTGTTTGCCCTTATCACCTTTGCTGCAGTTTTGAACTTCAGCTATGTTCCTGCAGTTGTTGCTCAGGAAGACACGACAGCAACAGAAGTTGTTGAAACAACATCCGAAGCTGTTGAATCAGCTGCCCCAGCCAAAGCCGACTCCGATCTGGCAGAAGCCGAGGAAGCACCACAGAGCTTTCATCAGACGTTGAAGACCAAATTCATTGAGGGTGGTGCCGGTTTCATGGGCGTTGTTCTCTTGGTACTTATCCTAGGACTTGCTCTTTGCATTGAGCGAATCATCTACCTGAGCCTTGCCACAGGTAATTCCGACAAATTGTTGGGCGAAATTGAAAGCAGCCTTGCCTCTGGAGGTGTTGAAGCAGCGAAAGAAGTCTGCAGAAACACAAAAGGACCTGTTGCCAGCATTTTCTACCAAGGTCTGAGCAGAAAAGACGAAGGTCTTGACATGGTTGAGAAGTCGATCGTTTCTTACGGATCGGTGCAAATGGGTCTTTTGGAAAAAGGTCTTTCTTGGATCTCTCTTTGTATTGCACTTGCCCCAATGCTCGGTTTCATGGGAACGGTAATCGGTATGATCGGTGCATTCGATGCGATCGAAGCAGCAGGAGACATCTCTCCATCGTTGGTTGCCGGTGGTATCAAGGTGGCTCTTTTGACAACAGTATTCGGTCTTATCGTTGCGATGATCCTTCAAGTGTTCTACAACTACATCATTGCAAAAGTGGATAGCCTTGTGAACGATATGGAGAATGCTTCCATCTCTTTCATGGACATCCTTGTGAAGAACAACAAATAAGATCGTTTACAATTAACCGTTAAAGAAAGAATCATGGCAGATTTCATGACAAACTATGGCATCATCATCTGCTACATCCTTTTGGCTGTAGCGGTTTTGACTGCCGTTGTTTTCCCGATCATCCAGTTGATCCAGAATCCTAAAGGTGCTAAGGGCGCACTGATGGGAATCGGAGCATTGGTCGTGGTCGTTGGAATATCATACGCACTCTCCTCAGACTCGGTACCGGGAAACCTGGAGATCACTCCTGAAGGAGCAAAGCAAGTTGACACCGGCCTGTATGCATTTTACATTCTTGCAGCCGCAGCTGTCATCTCGTTGGTTTATTCTGAAGTAGCTAAACTGTTCAAATAATGGCCAGGTCGAAAAGAGAAATACAAGAGATCAATGCGGGCTCCATGGCCGACATTGCCTTCCTGTTGCTTATTTTCTTTCTGGTAACCACCACCATGGATGTGGACACAGGTCTGATGCGTGTTCTTCCTCCACCTATTCTGGAAGACGTTCCGCCTCCACCACCAGTTAAGATGCGAAACGTGTTCGTGGTCCTTGCAAACGCACAGGATTATCTCTTGGTTGAGGATGAATACATGCAAGTGGAAGACCTGAAGGATGCTGCAAAGGAATTCATCATTGGAAAGCCGAATAACCCGGCTGATGAGCGTTTTCCGGAATTCAAGATCTCTCAGGATCCGCTTATCGTCAAATACTTCGGTCCAAATTATCCAATTTCCAAGCAGATCATTTCGCTACAGAACGACCGTGGGACCTCTTACGAACTTTACATAGCCATTCAGGATCAACTTGCCGCTGCTTACAGCGAGGTCAGAAATGAAGTGGCCATGAACAAATTCGGAAAGAAGTACGATGAATTGAAAGATAGCAAGAGTGAGGTAGACAACGAGAAGGCCAAGGCCATCAGGGCGTTGATACCACAAAGGATCTCTGAAGCTGAACCAAAAGAAATCGGTGGGTAATGAAAATCAGAAAGAAAGGTAAAAAGGAAGTTCCGCCAGTATCTACGGCTTCGCTGCCTGATATTGTTTTCATGCTATTGTTCTTCTTCATGGTAACTACTGTGATGAGAGAAACTTCGCTGAAAGTGACACACGTTATCCCGAAGGCCCGCGAGGTTGCAAAGTTGGAGCGTAAATCGTTGGTGGCTTACATTCACATTGGACCACCACTGAAGCCGCTACAGGCCATCTACGGAACAGAGCCTCGTATTCAGCTTGATGATGCATTTGCACTTCCGTCTGACATTCCAACATTCGTTGAATCGGTGAAATCGCAGACCAACGAAGCAGAGGTTCCATTGCTTACATACTCGCTGAAAGTGGATGTGAAAACCAAAATGGGTATCGTGGTGGATGTGAAGCAGGAGCTGAGAAAAGCAAACGCACTCAAGATCAACTACTCAACCAGTAAGATCGTAGACAAGAGCAAATCACTCTAGTTCTCTCAACTGGAAATAAATGAAATTGAAAAGGAGCCGTTCGGCTCTTTTTTTTGTGACAACTTGGGGCCGCTATCGGGAAATCAAAGGAGAAGCATCAACCGTTCCCGGACGCCACCTTCTGATGTTGCTTGAAAATGTACAGTAACATGAGGCAGAACAGCAACGAGAAGGCAGCTATCATCGGGTCGTTGGTGCCTGCGTTTTCCAAGCTCGGCTCAATGGAACGATGCTGAATGCCGTACGCCATGATAACAGCCATGGCATTATTGGTGAAGTGCGCTATGATCGGATACCAGAGATTTCCGCTCCAATAGAACAGGTAACCCATGGCCACGCCCATCAGCATTCGTGGTACGAAACCAAGAAACTGCATGTGCACAGCACTGAAAAGCATGGCTGCCAACCAGATGGCAAGGTGCGGATTCACCATCTTCTGCAACCCGCGCTGCATGATGCCGCGGAATATCAACTCTTCGCCAACCGCAGGAAGTAACGCTATCATGATAAGGTTCAGCACCAACAACCCAACATGGGGCATATCGAGGAACAAGCGGGTCATTTCCCCAGCTTGCGTCTCCTTCCCCTCAAGCCAATCGCCAATGAAGGTGGGAAGATCCCATGACGCATTCCACGCGGCCAGATAGTTGACGATCGGGAAAGCAACCATGAAGAACACAATGCAGATCATGACCGATTGCCTGACCGGAGAGGCGAACAGACGCTGAACTGTTTGCCACGATGAGGAGATCCATAGATAGACCAAAGCAGGAACGATGAGCATTCCC
>JBFHEW010000320.1:0-4182 GCA_041583955.1 Bacteroidia bacterium
CAAATGGAACAGCCCCATGGCAAACAGCAGGGTGATGATGGCCGGAATGAAGGCTGCTCTGAGCGGCTCTGGCAGAACGGGATGCGTCAAAACCTTCCATTTACGCTTCAGCGACCGTCTGAATAACGCCAAGACCGAAGCAAATGCCGTGAACGAAGCCACCATACCGATGTAGGCGTTTCCTTCCCAATTGCCCGGAATGAAAATGCGGAAGAAGTACGAATTGAACAGACTTCGGAACGGGTCGACCACCGGAACGAACACACTTTGGAAGGTGGTCATGTAACTGAAGATGCCCGTTGGGTTCGTAGGCCTGTCGGTAATCGGGTCAACACCTTTCTGATACGCCATGAAAACCACCAGCGGAACGATCAGCGCAAAGACACGCGCTGCCAAGTGCTCCACGTCCTTCAATCGGAACTTCTTTATCAGCAGTTCCCAGCCCACCATGGCTCCAAGAAAGATCACGAATATGAAAAGGTAGTAGGGGTGAAGGAAACCGAAAAGCAATACGATACCGGAAGTGACCAAGGCCAGAACCCACGGCCAATGCGTCCGCGAAAATCCCGCGATCAGCAACCACGCCATCGGTACAAAGAAGGTATAGCCCAAAGCATAATGGCCAATGAAGCGCGCCACCTGCGGACTCAGAAACGCAATGGTCAGCGAGAACGGAACCGCAAACCACGGATTCACCAAGTTCCACGTCAACAGCCGATGAATGCACCAGGCCGTTACCACCAAACTGCCTATCATCAGCAGGTTCATAATGCCGACTATCTGCGTGCCGTTGTTCACATCCGCACCTACAAACCATGAGAGCACCTTTGTCAAAAGCGGCTGACCATCTGCAAAGATCAAATGATCGCCATACGGATACAGCATCCCATTGAACCACATGCCCTCGCCATGTATCACTTGGTACGCCACCGCGAAATAGTTCTTCAATCCATCGCCTTCATCACCGAAAAGGAACTCACCGGGATGCAGCATCACATCACCGAAAAAGCGGAAGCAGACCAGAATGGCCAGCAACACCACCGTCAGCGCAGAAAAGAAAACGTGTTTGTCGGAACGCACTATCGCCAGATCAGAAGTCGAATGAAATTATGCAATTCTTTCAGCAGCACCGTAACGCTTGGCGATGGAAGAACGATATCCGGTTTCAGTTGCACATCCATCGCCATCATCCGCAATCCGGCTTTCGATGCCTTCTGTATGAATTCCAGATCGAACAGATAACGGTCCACCTTCGTCTGTAGGAATACCTCCCTACCGGCCGTATTCATTCCCTTCAATCCGCCCTGCGTGTCCTTTATCTTCAGCCCGAATAGCAGACCGTTCAGCCAACGTAGCGATTTCGATAATATTCTCCGGAATCCCGAAAGCGAATCATAATACGAGTCGCCTCGGCTCGCCACCACCACATCACATTCATCCTGCGCCAGTACTTCATAGAAACGGATGATCGATTCCTCCACATACGGCACATCCACATCCGTATAGATCTGCAGCTCGGCCTCGCTCGATCTTATTCCCTTCCGCACCGCATAGCCTTTGCCCATATTCTTTGGGTACTCGATCACCTTGATCTCAGGCATTTCTGTGGTCAGTTTCGCCACAATCTCGTCCGTAACTCCATTCAGCGAGCCATCGTTCACCACGATCACCGAACCCAACGCACCTTCCGGAATACCGCTTTTCACCTTCAGAATACTATCCCACAGGACCCGTTCCCAACCACTTCGTGGGTTGAAACAAGGAACAATGATGTCAACGGTTTTCACAGCACTCATCGGCTTGGCGAAAATAGCGAAACCCCTCTGTTGGCAACGGTTTTGTTGGGCGTGTCCCCGATCAGGGATCGGGGCCGGGCTGTCCGCTGTATCTTTTCTTCGTTCCTCAGAAAAGGATGCCGCTCCCATCCCTCACGCAGCGCAACCTGCCCAGCGCGTAGCCTACCTCACACGCTGCGGGTTCTCAACTGCCTCCATCCATCCGTCATAGATCCACGCGGTCCATCTCAGCGGGCAGGGATTCACGCCCATCAGTATCTGCCAAACTGACAGATTCAACGATATTTAAGTACCTTTGCAGCCCAATTTTTTAAGATGCGGAACGAGGATATTTCAGTAAAGGACATTGACGAAACCAGACAAGGAGAGGCCTTGGATATGCCCACCAGAACGGGCACTGGCAAGAAACTATATATCGAATCCTATGGCTGCGCCATGAATTTCTCCGATAGCGAGATCGTGGCATCGGTGCTCATTGACGAAGGTTTCGAAACCACCAAGGTCATGGAAGAGGCCGATGTCATTTTCGTGAACACCTGTGCCATCCGCGACAATGCCGAAGTGCGTGTGCGGGGTAGATTGGACCAGTTCCGAAAGGCCAAGAAGAACAATCCCGACATGGTGATAGGCGTCATGGGCTGCATGGCCGAACGTCTCAAGTCGAAACTGCTCGAAGAGGAGAAGATCGTTGACATAGTCGTAGGACCTGACAGCTACCGCGACCTACCGAACCTGGTTCGGGTGGCAGAATCGGGCCAAAAGGCAGTGAACGTACTACTCTCGCGAGAGGAAACCTATGCCGATATCAATCCGGTGCGGTTGGGCGGAAATGGCGTGAGTGCCTTCGTTTCCATTACCCGTGGGTGCGATAACATGTGTAGCTTCTGCGTGGTTCCATTCACCAGAGGAAGGGAGCGTAGCCGCGATCCCGAATCGATCGTGGTCGAATGCACACAGCTGCTTGCCAATGGCTACAAGGAGGTCACGCTGCTTGGTCAGAACGTGGATAGTTACCTCTGGGGAGGCGGTGGTCTTAAGAAAGACATCCTGGCCCGTGGCGACCTCAGCGGAACAGTGAGTTTTGCCGAACTGCTCATCATGGTGGCCAAGATCAGTCCTGAGTTACGTGTCCGTTTCTCCACATCTCACCCAAAGGACATGCACGATGATGTGCTCTACGCCATGGCCGAGTACGAGAACATCTGCTCCTACATTCATCTTCCCGTCCAATCGGGCAGCACCCGTTTGCTCGAATTGATGAACCGCGGCTACTCGCGCGAATGGTATTTCGAGCGTATGGCCAAGATCAAGGAGATCGTTCCCGATTGCGGACTTTCTACCGACATCATTACCGGATTCTGCACCGAAACAGAAGAGGACCACAAGGATACCCTGAGCCTGATGGAACAGGTAGGATATGATTTCGCCTACATGTTCAAATACTCGGAGCGGCCCGGAACTGCCGCTGCCAAGAAAATGAAGGACGACATACCCGAGGAGGTGAAGCAAAGACGCCTTGCAGAGGTCATTGAGGTGCAGGCCGCCAATTCGCACCGCAGCAATCTGAAAGACATCGGGAAGACCTTCCGCGTGTTGGTAGAAGGGACCTCCAAGAAATCCGATCAGATGCTTCAAGGAAGGAATCCGCAGAATAAGGTGGTCGTGTTTCCGAAGGAGGATATCCGGAAAGGAGACTACGTGGATGTGCTTGTTACCGATTGCACATCGGCCACCCTTTTGGGAACAGTTGTAAAATGAGGTTGGAAGGATGACAGTTGAACAGATAAAACAGCGTTTCGGCATCATTGGGCATTCACCTTTGCTCAACCATGCCATCAATACGGCCATGCAAGTGGCCCCTACCGATATTTCGGTTCTGGTTACCGGAGAGAGTGGAACAGGTAAGGAAGCATTGCCGCAGATCATTCATCAGATGAGTGCGCGCAAGCACGGACAATACATTGCGGTCAACTGTGGTGCCATTCCCGAAGGAACCATCGATTCCGAATTGTTCGGTCACGAAAAAGGCTCCTTCACTGGTGCTCACGAAGCACGTAAAGGATATTTCGAAGTGGCCGATGGCGGAACCATCTTTCTGGATGAGGTGGCCGAATTGCCCATGTCAACCCAGGTTCGTCTCTTGCGTGTGCTCGAAACAGGCGAGTTCATCAAGGTGGGTTCGTCCAAACCGCTCAAGACCAATGTGCGCATCGTGGCTGCAACTAACGTCAATATCCCGGACGCTATCAACAAGGGCAAATTCCGCGAAGACCTTTACTACCGTTTGAACACGGTTCCTATCGTCATACCATCATTGCGCGACAGGCAGGACGATATTCCCCTGCTGTTCCGCAAATTCGCTGGCGATTTTGCCGAGAAGTATCGC
>JBFHEW010000321.1:0-4177 GCA_041583955.1 Bacteroidia bacterium
ACCTGCTGGTCCTTGTGGCCCTTGCATGCCGGTTACCCCGACCACACCAACCGGCCCGACAACCGTGGATGGTTGACCTACTGGACCCTGTGGCCCCGTTGGACCATCAGCACCTGCAACTCCAACCGGGCCTTGCGGTCCGGTTGGGCCGAATGGCTGCACCCATTGCACGCCATCAAAGAACCAGAAACCCACCGTAGTCACATCAAAGACCAATAGCCCGTTGGTCGGATTCGGTATCATCTGGCGCTGAAGACTTGTCATACGCGGTATGAGCACTCCTTTGCTTTCCGATGCCAGTTCCACTTGCGCACTTGCATCAGGACTTAAGGTTCCTATGCCTACCTGCTGCTGAGCATGGAGCACGCAATGGCTCAACACGAGAATCGATATGACAAACGCCTTTCTCATCAGAATCCGGTGCCTCCGCCTGTTGCTGTTGCCGGCCGTTGGTCATCAACCAGCTCCAGTTTAATGAATACCACATCCACGCTCCAACTTTCATTGTTCGGACCTTCGGTGTCTCCTTTGAACCACCAAGTGCCTCCGTTAGCGTACATGCGGGCCCGTGTGCTTTCGGCATCGCTGTTAGCGGTAGGATAGAACCCACCGATGAACGCCACGTAATCTGCCGTTGAAACTCCCGTATTCCTGTTCGGGTTGTCGCATCCGTTGCAAAAGAAACGCCTCACCAGAACCGGTTTGGAGCCGTCTACCCAAATATCACCATTGGCCAGCACACGCATTTTCTCGGTACTGTTTGTTCTTATGACGAGCGGTTGATTGTCTGTAGTTCCGATGAAGTTCGTTGCTGGGGTCGTTCCTGAATTGCCGGTTGTGAGCCAAGAACCCGCTGTAGTGGTGAGGGTTCCTCCATCATCGGTCAAACTGTAAGTTCCGTTGGGGTTGGAAGTAAGCGATATGTTGTAGCTGGCGCTTCCTGCCGGACCTGTGGGGCCTTGAACTCCCTGGGGGCCCGTTGGTCCCTGCGCGCCCTGAACCCCTTGTGGACCTGCAGGACCGACCAAGCCCTGCGGGCCTGTGGGACCTTGTATTCCTTGAGGACCGGCCGGACCAGTAACGCCTTGAATTCCTGTAGGGCCTTGCGGTCCTTGCGGCCCTTGAGCCCCCGTAGGACCGACAGGACCTGTAGGGCCGACCACTCCCTGCACACCCTGTGGGCCTTGAGGTCCTTGAGGTCCCTGTGGACCTGGCACATTCGAATCAGCGCCCGGTGGTCCTACCGGACCTTGGATTCCCTGTGGCCCCTGTGGTCCCTGCGGACCTGACGGGCCTTGCGGACCTAACGCCTCGATCCATTGGGTTCCATCGTAATACCAGAAAGACTCCGAATCGGTATCAAAAACGAAGAGTCCTTGCGCTGGGTTGGCAACGGCATTCCTCTGTGCAGAGGTAAGCCTTGGAAGCAGCACGCCTTTGTTGGTGCTGGCAACTTCAAGAATGGCAGAAGGGTGAGGATTGAGCGTGCCAATTCCCATGTTGTCCTGAGCCTGAGCGACTCCGAACAATAAAAACCAACATAAGGCCGTCCTTATAGTATTGTTCATGGTCTCGGGGTTGAGAAACCATGAAGGTAATGGATTGTATAGAATTTCTACCTGCCTTTAGGCAACAGTTCTTACCAATCGAGCAACCATGCGAAAATGAGCGGAGCCACTATGGTGGCATCGCTCTCAACGATGAACTTCGGTGTGGTGATGTCCAGTTTGCCCCACGTGATCTTTTCGTTCGGGACAGCTCCGGAATACGACCCGTAGCTGGTGGTGCTATCTGATATCTGGCAGAAATAACTCCAGAAGGGGATGTCTGTCATTTCAAGATCCTGATAAAGCATGGGCACTACGCAGATAGGGAAATCACCTGCGATCCCACCTCCGATCTGAAAGAATCCGACCCCTTTTCCTGAAGAGTTCTTGATGTACCAGTCAGACAACCACATCATGTATTCGATGCCTGACTTCATGGTTGACGGTTTAAGCTCTCCCTTGTAGCAATACGAGGCAAAGATGTTTCCCATGGTGCTGTCTTCCCACCCTGGACAGATGATAGGCAGGTTCCGTTCTGCTGCTGCCAGCATCCACGAATTCTTCGGGTCTATCTGGTAGTATTGTTCGAGATCTCCGTTAAGGAGTATCTTATACATGTACTCATGAGGAAGATACCTTTCTCCGGCTTCCTCGGCATCTTTCCACACTTTGAAAATGTGTTTCTGCAATCTTCTGAACGCCTCTTCTTCTGGAATACAGGTATCTGTAACTCTATTGAATCCATTTTCCAGAAGGTCCCATTCATCCTGCGGAGAAAGGTCGCGGTAATGAGGCACGCGCTTATAATGGTCGTGGGCCACAAGGTTCATCAGGTCTTCTTCCAGGTTTGCTCCCGTGCATGATATGATGTCCACCTTTCCTTGTCGGATGATCTCGGCCAAAGACCTACCGAGCTCTGCGGTACTCATGGCACCTGCAAGCGTGATCATCATTTTCCCGCCTTCGGCCAAGTGGGTTTCGTAACCCTTGGCGGCATCCATCAATGCGGCTGCGTTGAAATGTCGGAAATGTTCTTCGGCAAATTGTGATATAGGTCCTTTCATGAGAATTACGAATTTGAGTGCGAATATGCGAAACGAAGTTAAGCGTAGCTAATCGCAAAGGAGGAAGAGCACAAAAAGTGAACAGGTAGGCACATGTTTGAAACTTTGCCCGGATCGTGACCGATCGTGCTCGGTGGAAATAAGGATTAAAGCAACCTTTGCAGTGTGTCTACACTGACGTTCTTTCTGGTGCTTTCGAGTGCGCTGCTGCATGCATCGTGGAACTTCATTGCCAAGAAATACGCTGGCAATTACAGCATCATCTACCTATCGTTCCTGATAAGTTCCGTTGTGACGGGGTTGATGTCCATTCCATTCTTGGATGATGTGGCGTTGACCTGGGAGCTGGCAATGCTACTCATTGCCACCGGTGTGCTGCATGCGGTATATGGCTTTGTACTGACGTTCACTTATCAGAATGGCGATATAAGCACCCTGTATCCGATCGTCCGAGGAAGCGGTATTGCCGGTGCGGTGTTGCTTTCCATCGTGATACTTCGCGAGCAGCTCAATTCCATAGCGGGTTTGGGCGTTATCACGGTGATTTCAGGCATAGGGGTTCTGTCGTACCGCAGAAACCGGGTGGCCACTTCTCCGAAAGGGATCTTTTTGGCATTGGTATGTGGTTCTCTCATCATGAGTTACACCATTATGGACAAACTGTTGGTGGCCGACCTGCATCCGATTCCGGTAATGGCTGCTTCGCAGATCATTTCTGTACTCATGTTTCTGCCATACGTGCTATTGCAACGGAGGTCGGAAATGCGCCTCACCATTAAAACGTTGATGAAACCGGTTGTGCTCATCAGTGTGATCGCCACAAGCAGTTACCTGATTATCCTTTATGCCATGCAGATCGCAGATATAAGCCGGATCGTGGCGGTGAGGGAGGCTTCGGTGGTGTTCGGTGCGCTGGCGGGCTACATCATTCTCAAGGAGGATTTCAGCAGGACCCGATTGATCGGTGTCGTTCTTGTAATGTTTGGCATTATTCTCGTCAAATTGTGAGCACCCCATTCTTCTAAAAGGGCGGAACAACTAAATTCGAGCCTCCGATTCTAACGTATGCTTCTACAAATGAGACACTTCTTCGTTTTCGCTTTTATCATATTGACAACGGGCCTGCAAGCCCAGAACTGCCGTGGCCCCATCAATCCGCGCATGTTCCAGTCGCAGTTACAACAGTTGCGGGCCATGCCTCAGGAATCGGCACGATTCCGCACCGCTATGCAACAGTTTGAGCCCTTCTGCATGACAAGTGCACAGGTATATCAGGTATGTGGACTGCTTGGACAGGATGCATACCGCATCGATTTTGCCTACGTGAGCCATGCTCGTGTACTCGATCCGGAGAACTTTTACGATGTGTACGATTCGTTCCAACTTTTCAGCAGCGCTTTCCGGTTGCACGACCTCATTGGAGGCATGGGCATTGAGTTGGTCCCTATTCCGCAACCGCTCCCTACGCCTGCTCCAGCTCCCCTCCCTCAGCCCATCTGCGAAGTACAGGCGCAGGAATTGTCAGAGATCAAAGGATTGGTGAAGGCTGCATCGTTCAAAGATTCA
>JBFHEW010000322.1:0-4175 GCA_041583955.1 Bacteroidia bacterium
AATTCTATGCGGGCTTTAACATGATCGAATACAATCAGCCTGCCGCGCTGTTCGGGCAGTCGGGTCAGAACAAGCTGGAGTATGTGCAGATCCTTGTCAACTCGAGAGAGTTTTACGAAGGCCTCATCGTTTGGTCGTACCAATCGCTACTTGCCCGCGAGCCATCCACTGCCGAAACTACCCGTTTAATGAATGAACTGTGGAATGACCACGACCTTCAGAAGGTCCAACGTGCTATTATGGTAACGGACGAATACGCACACTTTCAGCAATAGGAAAATGAAAAATGTGGAAATGAAAAAATTGTGGGAATGTACACGCATGGCACAGGCCTTCTCTTTGCACCGGCTTTTTCTTCTCATGCTTCTTCCTATTCTATGTGCCACAGCCGGCTGCGAGAAAGACAAACTCTATGAGGTCAATGAGCAGACGATTCTTCCTCCGAATGCCAATAAGACCAAACTGAAATCGGACCAGCAGTATATTGCCATTCTCTACGCCAACCTTTTTCAGACCGCCCTATCCAGCGATAATCTATTTGAAGCAAGTGAATGTGTTAAATCGATAGGTGACAAGGATCTTGTACACGAAGTGCTCATCAGCAATTACATGAATTCGGGAGGTGTGATATTACCTACCAATGAGGAGATGAGGGCCGACATTGATGGATTCCTGACTGACACATACAACCGCTTTCTGGTGAGAAACCCTACAGAGGCCGAACGGCAATTCTTCAAGAATTATATCAGAACGCACCCTAATGTCCGTCCGGAACTGGTCTATTTCTCGTTCGCTCTTTCGAACGAATATCAATATTACTAGTGACCTGCGAATAAATGATGATGAAAAGAAGAGGATTCATAAAAAAGGCAGCTGGCGCAACAGCCGGAGCGTTCATGGCCCCGTACATTCTTCCTTCAGGACGACTGTTCGCTGCCACAGGTTCACAGTTGGCAGAGCACGTGGTAATGGTGATGTTTGCCGGAGGTGTGCGCCAACAGGAGAGCATAGAACAGACCTACCTCGATCAGAGCCAGGGAATACCGGTTCAAGGCAATATCATGTACAACATGTTGGATGGTGCACCTCCAACCCAGAAAGTGGTTTACGGTACGGATGGTAACCTGGCCGGAGACACTCCGATACCTGCCATTCTGAGTTCGACCTTACAACAACAAGGAACGCTTTTCCGTGAAGTAAGGAGCAGCCATGCAGGGCATTACGGAGGCATGAATGCACTGCTTCAAGGTAATACGCTTTACTCGCAAGGGCTCCGTCAAAAACCCCTCAATCCTACCATTTTCGAGTACACCCGCAGACACATGGGTGCGCCTGCCTCCAAGGTCTGGTTTGTGGGAAATGGCATTGGTAATTCCACCCCGTTGATGAATTACAGTAGTCATCCGAACTACGGATCGGCCTATGGGGCCAATTTCCTTGCGCCAAATATCACCTTCGGTTCGCAAGGACAAGAGCATCTTTCAAACGCAAAGATCTATCATCCCGAAGAAGAGTTGGACCCCATCTATCAGATGAAGTATTTCCTCGACAACAATTTTGAAAATGCCGGAGGCACCATTGAAACCATTTACAACACAGAGGAGGAAAAGCAGAGTATCAAACTATTCATGCGTGAGATGTACAGTTTGGGCGGAAACATTGCCCGTCCACCCATCTCCGACAATGGCGACCTTAGCACGGTGGGCTATGCTGTTGAAGTAATGAAATGGTTCAAACCAACGCTTACCGTTGTGAACCTTGGCGCTGTTGACGGATGCCATAGCAATTACACAGGGTATCTTCGGGCTTTACATCGGGCCGATCATGCTGTAGGTCATATTTGGAATCAGATACAACAGATACCTGAAATGGCCGGCAACACCATCATGCTTGTTACTCCTGAATGTGGGCGTAACCTCAACCCGAATCCGATAAAGGATGAGAACGACTGGTTGGCCTTTGACCATTCGGACGCGAATACCCAACGCGTTTTCACACAGATGGTGGGGCCGAATGTTCCTTCCAACCTTGTTCGAGGAGGAATAGGCAATCAGATAGGTGAAACGGCAGACAACTGCCCGACCATTGCGGAAATTCTCGGTTTCAAGGCCGATGTGATGGGAAGTGGACTCATTTCATCCACTGCGCGATCTTTATTCGATAGGATTTGAAAAGGTTATTACCATACCTGTTAGGTCTGCTTGCTTTAGCCACTGGCTGTTCAGAAAACGATAAGAATCCGTTTGATGACCCTGATAACCTACCTCCTGTTGACAGCACGCTCATAGACAACATTGACCCGGCCAGTTTTGTGGGTCTTCATCAGAACATATTCAAGCCTACCTGTGCCAATTCAGGTTGTCATGACGGCACGTTTGAACCTGATTTCAGAACCATAGAGAGCGCTTATAACACATTGGTCCTTCATCCTATCGTAAAGAACGATCCTACCGGTGCTTACACGTTCCGAGTAAAACCCGGAAGCCTTTCCGAATCCATTCTGTGGCTACGGTTGAACGAAGACATTGATGGCATTTCAGGCATCATGCCATTGGATGCCTTCTATGACCCGGAATCGGAATGGAACATCAACAAGGCTGAACATCTTTCCAATATCAGTGATTGGATCATGAACGGGGCCCGCGATATGTTCGGTAATGCAGCTGGCTCAAACGACCAACAGCCCGGCATTTCAGGCATTTACGCAGAAGCTGATGGTAACCCGTGCAACATTGGAGAAAGGATATTCGTGCCGATGGGCTCGCAGCAGGTGTCTGTGTGGTTTGCCATCCACGATCAGGAATCTTCGCTATCGCAAATGGAATACACGAAAGTGAAGATGAGTGGTAGAATTGATTTTTCGGATACCACCGCCACGGAGTATGACCTCCAATTGTTGGCAAACCCTGTCATGCATCCCGATTTTCAGAATAACCCTACCGAATTCCAACACACTTTCACCTTTCCGTCAAACACATTTGCTGCAGACAGCACCTACTACCTGAGGGTTTTCATCAAAGACCCGCTGCAAGCGGATACCACGCAGATCCCGCAGAACGGGAGTCAGCTCTACATTAAAAAGTACTTCTCGTGGAGATTCGTAAACTGACAGTCGCTTTACTTGCCTTGATGCCGCTGTTCCACTCATGCAAGGAACAGCATTCAGACATTCCGGAAATCACCGATCTGGTGGTGAACCCTATGATTGTGGAAGAGTTCAGCGACACGGTGACCATCAGCTTCAACTACTACGACCATAATGGCGACCTAGGCCACTCAGACCCGAACGTAACGTCATTGAGTGTAAAAGACAGCCGCTTGCAATTTGAAGACCTGTATCATGTGCAACCATTGGCCCCGGAAGGCGCCAACATACCGATACGGGGCAGGCTTTCTGTGAAGCTCAATAATCTTTTCATCTTAGGCAACGATACGGTGGAAAGGCTGCAATTTGAAGTAATGATAAGGGACCGGGACGGACATTGGAGCAACATTGCAGAGAGCGATACCATCACGGTTTTCCGCCCATGAACAGTAACCGGATTCGTTCAGTTGAAAACATGGTCATAGCTAGATATTCCAGGATTTTCACAGCTGACTCAGCAAGGCTGATATCCGGAATGCTGCGATCTGCGATCGGTTCAGCACTTCTTATTTCATCGGTTCTTTTCCATTGTCCTTCATTTGCTCAGACCACTTATCCTTTGGTTGGAGACATCAACACGGACGATTGCGAAGGCTACTTTACAGATAGCAATGGCGGCCAGAATGGGCTGGACTACACGCACGGTGAAGATTACACCATGACCATCTGCGTGCCAAATGCCACCAGTATTGAAATGACCTTCTTCGACTTCTGCTCCGAAGCAGGGTACGACATCATGACCTTTTATGATGGACCTTCTACCAATTCGCCTCAGATCGGGTCGCCCGTTTCCGGGCAGGATCTTCCGCCTACGGTTGTGGCTACTTCGGGCTGTCTCACCGTTCATTGGCAATCGGATGTCTTTGGTGTGGCATGCGCTGGTTGGCTCGCGTACTGGGAAGCGGAAGTGGAAGAACCTGAGCCACCAGTCATCACCTTCAATCCAAGCGCTCCTACGTGCAGTACGGAAGTGGTTGTTATGACCTTTGATAGTCCCGTACCGTGCGATTCTGTCTATCCTTCAGCATTC
>JBFHEW010000323.1:0-4166 GCA_041583955.1 Bacteroidia bacterium
AAAAAAATTGAAGCATGACGTTGATCAAATCCATTTCAGGAATACGCGGAACGATAGGAGGGAAGGTAGGAGATGGGCTCACACCTGTTGACGTGGTGAAATTCACCGCAGCCTACGCAGCGTTCCTCAAGAAACACTCCGATAAGAAGGTGCTTTCTGTTGTTGTAGGACGCGATGCACGTATTTCTGGCGACATGGTGAACCGGCTGGTCACAGGGACACTGATTGGCAGTGGCATCAACGTCATCGATCTCGGACTTTCAACCACCCCAACGGTAGAAGTGGCGGTAACGGCCGAGAACGCTGACGGAGGCATCATCCTCACGGCCAGTCACAACCCCAAGCAATGGAACGCCCTCAAGCTACTCAACCGCAAAGGCGAGTTCATTTCGGGCGAGGACGGGGCAGAACTGCTCGAAATAGCAGAGAACGAAGCATTCAGCTTTGCCGAAGTGGACAGACTGGGCACCATTACAACCATCGATGATTACATAGAACGTCACATTCAGATGGTTCTCGATCTGCCGTTGGTGGATGTTGAAGCCATCCGCAAGGCTGATTTTCATGTGGCCATCGATTGCGTCAATTCCACGGGCGGAATCGCATTGCCTAAACTCCTCAGAGCATTGGGAGTAGAGAAACTCACCGAACTCTATTGCGAACCGACAGGGCAGTTTCCGCACAATCCGGAGCCGCTTCCTGAGCATTTGACCGAACTCTCTGCTGTGATCAAGAAGAATAAGGCCGATGTAGGTTTTGTGGTAGACCCGGATGTGGACCGTTTGGCCATGATATGCGAAGACGGAGACATGTTCGGTGAAGAGTACACGCTGGTGGCAGTGGCCGATTACGTACTCAGTCAGAAGGCGGGCAATACCGTTTCCAATCTTTCATCCACACGCGCACTCCGAGATGTGACCGAGAAAGCCGGTGGTACCTACAAGGCAAGTGCCGTGGGCGAGGTGAACGTAGTTGCCATGATGAAGGCAACCGATGCCGTGATAGGCGGAGAAGGTAACGGTGGCATCATTTACCCTGAATTGCATTACGGACGGGACGCCTTGGTGGGCATAGCACTTTTTCTGACCCATTTGGCCAAAACCGGAAAGACAGCAAGCAAGCTACGTGCTTCTTACCCCAGCTATTTCATTTCCAAGAATAAGATAGCCCTAACTCCCGAAACCGATGTGGACGGAATCCTGCTGGCCATGGAGAAGAAATACAGTTCTCAGCCAGTGAACACCATTGATGGCGTCAAGATCGAGTTTGATAAGGAGTGGGTGCACCTCAGAAAGTCGAACACCGAGCCCATCATCCGTATTTACAGTGAAAGCGAGAACCAAAGCACGGCAGAAAACCTTGCCAACAAGATCATTGAAGACATCAAGGAATTAATGAAGCAGTGATGCTTGATCTTCGGAATTGTCTGAGGAAATGCGATATTGAATCGGATTTGTAGCTAATTATGCATCAGAATTAAGAATTCCATGAGTATTTACCTCGATAATGCCGCCACAACACAGATAGATCCGGAGGTTATTTCGGCCATGGTCAATGTAATGGAGCAGACCTACGGGAATCCTTCATCTGTACATGGATTCGGTAGGAAAGCGCGGGCCGAGATCGAGAAGGCAAGACGTGTTGTCTCCTCCCATCTGAAAGCATCTCCATCTGAGATATTCTTCACCTCCGGAGGTACGGAGGCAGATAACATGGCCATTCTGTGCAGTATCCGCGATCTGGGTGTCAATCACATCATCACTTCCAAGATCGAGCATCACGCAGTGCTCCATTCGGTTGAAGTGGCAGAAGCCACCGCGGACGTGAAGGTCAGTTATGTTGGACTGAATGATAAAGGGCACATCGACCTCGATCATTTGGAGGAATTGCTCAAGACAGAAGATAGAACACTGGTTTCGCTGATGCACGCCAACAACGAGATCGGCAACATCATCGATCTGAAGAAGGTTTCTGCACTGTGCAGAACGCATGGGGCTTATTTCCATTCAGATACGGTTCAAACCATGTGTCATTACGCGTTCGACCTATCGGAGCTCGATATCGATTTCATTACCGCTTCGGCCCACAAGTTCCACGGACCCAAAGGCATTGGATTTCTCTACATCAATTCCAATGTGCGCATTAAACCCATGATGCACGGTGGAGCACAGGAACGGAATATGCGTGGCGGGACCGAGAACATCTATGGCATTGTCGGTCTGGCCAAGGCCATGGAAATAGCCTACCGTGATCTGGACGCCCATCATCAGCACATTCAGGACCTGAAGACATACATGATCGGAAAATTGCGGGCTTCCGTACCTGATGTCAGGTTCAATGGAGATGCAGAAGGCCATTCGTTGTACACTGTACTCAACGTCTGTTTCCCAGATACGTCCATCTCCGAAATGTTGCTTTTCAATCTCGATATCATGGGCATTTCCGCCTCGGGAGGAAGCGCTTGTTCATCCGGTAGTAATGTCGGTTCTCACGTGCTGGCAGCCTTGCAGCGCGACATGAAAAGGCCCGCCATCCGCTTCTCGTTCAGTAAGTACAACACCAAGGAGGAAATAGACCGTACAGTGGAGCAATTGTCCCAGCTGTTCTCCAAACAAGGATTGAAAGTATGATGGATGCTGCGGTCAGCGCTCGTTATGCCACCATGAAGGTTGCCGCGGAATGTAGTAGTTTTCCCCAGAATCCTGTGGATAAATATCAAGTTGCTAAGCAGGTGTTATACCTACCTTTGACCCGTTAACAAAAGTTACTAGTAGATGAAAAAATCAATACTCACCATACTAAGTGGTGCTTTCTGTTTTGCAAGTGCCACAGCGCAGATAACACAACCGGCCAATCAGAGTTTCGAAGATTGGGAGACGTATAACGGCTCCATCGGTAACACCTACACAGAGCCTGTTGGCTGGAATACCGGCAACGAGTGTTCAGAGCTTATCAATCAATTGGCTGTTTCGCGATCGACAGACGCGTATGCTGGGGCTTCATCTGCCCGATTGGAAACACTGCCTGCTTTCGGCAACATCAAGGTTAACGGAGTGCTGACCACAGCCACCATGATCTGTAGCGCCAATAGTGGAGGTCAGGAAGGAGGTACCACATACACGACTATGATTCCAGATAGCGTGGTAGGATTCTATAAGTACACTCCGGCCGGAAACGATTCTGCGTACTCGCAGATCATGTTCCTTGCCAATAATGACATGGATACGATTTCTTTCACACGTGTGAATTTTACGGAAACAGTGTCAGAATGGACACGTTTTTCGGCACCACTTACACCTGCCTCGGCAGGTCAGCAGCCTGAGAAATTGAGCTTGTTCTTCAATTCAAGTTGGGGAGATGGTTCGCAAGGACAGGCGGTTGTCGGTTCTGTGTTCTTCATAGATTCCGTTCATTTTGTTTCCGGTCCTCAGGGCATCAGCGAAGTATACAATAACCCATCATGGAGCGTTTATCCGAATCCGGCAACAGACGTTCTTAATGTGAAGAGCGTGTCTGGCGAGCAGGCGAATATCGAAGTGATGGATGTGGCCGGCAAACTGTTGAAGTTCGGAATGGTCGGATCTGGAAACTCAACCATTGACCTGGCCGGTCTTGTGCCAGGAGTTTACACTTACAGAATAATCACGTTGGACCAAGAGGTGGTCCGAACCGGAAAAATATTGGTGAATCCTTAATTGTGAATCAACCGAATGTGAAAAGGGAAGCACTTTGATTCAGAAGTGATTTCCCTTTTTGTTTTAATGAATCAAAGACGATGAAAAAGCTGTTTTCAATAGTCCTCCTATGCGCAAGCGTTTTTGCCGCCAGCGCTCAGGAAACCGGAATACTTACTGGAATTGTCACAGATAACGCCACAGACGAAACCCTCATTGGAGCCAATGTGGTGATGTTGGAGGATAGGACCATCGGTGCTTCCACAGATATCAATGGTAAATACTCGTTCACCATTCCGGTCGGAGAGCACAAGGTGATCTGTTCGTTTGTGAGCATGAAGGCCGACACCATCACAGTGGTCATCCAAGCAGGACAGGTTACCACGCGCAACATTGAAATGGGGATGAACTCAGAGCAATTGAGTACGGTGGTCGTTTCTGCCGGAAAGTTTGAACAGAAACTCGAGGAACTTACCGTCTCCATGGATGTGA
>JBFHEW010000324.1:0-4127 GCA_041583955.1 Bacteroidia bacterium
GAGAAATCGGAGATGCCGATAGCTTTTACAAAGCGTGACCGGACTCAGATCGTTTATCTCCAGCGCAAAAGCCCTATTGCTGATTCGATGGAAGAGGAGATCGCGGGTTCGGTAGAAGGCCGGTGGGACGAGACTCCGAAGCGCGAGTATCAAGACCCGGTGATGGAGGCCGGCCAAGAACATTTAGGAGTTACAACGAATGTCCTGCTGGAAGAGGAATACCGTTCTCTGGAGGAGAGTGGATCGGAGGTTTCTACCAATGACGTTCTGGCCGAGGAAGCAAACACGGTTGACCGAACGGAAGAATTCGATCTTGGTGTGGGATTGAATGACCAGTGGGACGAGCCGGCCAAAGCAACTGAGGAAACCCAAGTGCAGACAGAACCCGCTATCGTTGATCTTGGAATAACGACCAATGAAAGGCTGGAAGAAGAAAAGCGCCAGTCCGATGCCTTGGCCCTTCAGAAGCAGATTGAAATGGAGGTGGAGGCAGCATTACGGGAAGCTGAGAATACCATCGCATCGAATGAAGTTGTCAATCCAGTAGCAGAACCGGAATTCTCCACGGAGAAGTATCGGCCCAATAATGTACTACTGTTGCTGGATGTGTCTGGTTCCATGAAGGATGACGGGAAAATGGATAAGTTGAAATCATCAATCCGCAGGTTGGTGATGATGCTTCGGGATGTGGATGTCCTTACGATGATCGCTTACAATTCCGATTCATGGGAGCTACTCCCGCCAACTCCTGTAACGGATAACCAGTCCATTGTGATGTTGGTGGATAGTCTTCAGCCGTACGGTTATACCAACGGAGTAAAAGGTATGGAAACCGCTTACGAAAGTCTTGAGCGACAGATCATTCAAGGTGGGAACAACCAGCTTATCATTGCTACCGATGGGAAATTCAACTCATCGAAATTCTCGGAGAGGGATGCCATTGATATGGTCAAGGCAAACGTGGACAAAGGAATCGTCCTGTCCATTATCGGTTTTGGAGAAGACCGGGAGGCAGGGCGATTGATGAGGCGGTTGGCAGATCTTGGAAAGGGCAGCTTTTTGCAGGTGAACGATAATGAGGATCCGACCGAACTATTGGCCGAGGAGATCAAACTCCGTTCAGTGAAATAAAAAAGCCGACACATTTCTGTATCGGCTTTTCAGTTCTTTCATCGATCATCAATGATTGTGACCGGAATGGTCTCCGCCATCATTCGGGTCGTGAGTGTGGGTCGGTGCATTTACCACACCTTTGATTCGGATCACCTTTGACGATTCGACCGCGTTCGATTCAAGCGTTACGGTTTTCTCAAAAGCACCGGTTCTCTTAGTGTCGTAATGAACTTTGATCTCGGCAGAAGCGCCTGGAGCAATCGGCTCTTTTGGCCACTCTGGAGTGGTACATCCACAGGATCCCTTTGCATTTGAGATGATGAGCGGCTGAGTACCTACGTTCTTGAACTTGAACACACGGTTTCCATCCGATCCGTTTTCAATTGTTCCGTAATCAAGCGTTTCTGTTTCAAATTTGAACGCTGCACCGCCAGCAGCTTTGTCCTGCGCTAAAGCGAATGTTGTAGTTGCGAACAACGCAACCAAGGCCAAGAATGTGTTTTTCATTGTTGTGAATTTAGTTTGAATCTTCTTTTTGCAATTATCATGCCTTGCGGTAAATGTCGGGGAAATAAATGAAATACCGGTTCACTCATCAATGTGTTTCATACTCAAAGCGTTGCATCCGGTGCGTTAACGCTGCATTTCACGCACTGCCTTTTCTAAGTTTTCCCGATGCTCGGGGTGAGCAATGTCTATCAAAAGTCTGGCCCGTTCGGCCAGTGTCTTGCCATAAAGATTGGCTACTCCGAACTCAGTCACAACGTAGTGCACGTGTGCCCGTGTGGTCACTACTCCGGCCCCTGACTTGAGCACCGGAACGATCTTGCTTTCGCCATTTCTGGTGGTTGAAGGCAGCGCAATGATGGGTTTACCTCCTTCGGAAAGAGATGCACCTCTGATGAAATCCATCTGTCCGCCTACACCGGAATAAATGCGATGCCCGATACTGTCGGCACATACCTGTCCGGTAAGGTCCACCTCAATGGCACTGTTGATGGCAGTGACTTTCGGATTGCGGCTTATAACACGAACATCATTCACATAAGCAGATGATAACAAGTTCACCAACGGGTTGTCATCAATGAAATCGTAGATCGACCGACTACCCATGACAAACGAGGAAATGATCTTTCCGGGATGTTTCTTCTTGTATTTACCAGTGATCACACCTTTCTGGACCAACGGAAGAATCCCGTCAGAGAACATTTCCGTGTGTATGCCCAGATCCTTGTGGTTGCCTAGGGCCGCAAGTACTGCATTTGGAATGTTCCCGATTCCCATTTGCAGAGTGGCCCGGTCTTCAACCAGTTCTGCAATGTTCCGTCCAATGGCCTTTTCAGTCTCGTTCAGCACATCACTTTTCACCTCAGGAATAGGTTCGTTGAATTTTACGAGATGGTTGATGTTGCCGATGTGGATGAGTCCATCTCCATGTGTTCGTGGGATATACTTATTTACCTGAGCAATTACCGTTTTTGCCGCAAGCACTGCCGCCAACGAAACATCAACAGACGGTCCTAACGAGCAAAAGCCATGCTCATCAGGGGGAGAGACAGATATCATGGCCACATCGACCGGCAGGGTTCTGCTCGTGAATAGACGTGGGATCTCGCTCAGAAAGACAGGTATATAGCTGCCGTGACCGTGCTGAATGGACTTACGGACGTTCGGGCCAACGAACAGGCATTTCAGTCTGAACGCGTCTACCGTATCATCAGCATATGGTGCAGCGCCTTCGGTATGGATCTGGTATATGGTCACATCGCTCAACTCATCTTTCCGCTCAAAAAGTTTCTGAATGAGGTGTTGAGGTGCGGCCGCAGCTGAATGAATGAAGATACTGTCGCCAGATCGGATATGCGCCACAGCGCTTTCAGCAGAAATGCTCATGCCCCGAAGTTACAGTACCAGCGGCTCCGGACAAAGCGTCAGGTAGAAATCTGCTTCGGCCTCGGTGGACACGCCAATGAAATCGCCTTTGCATTCCATCATGTCAGCAATGAACTGATAGTGCAGATGTGGTGCCCAATTTCCGTTCTCGTCAGGTGTTCCAATCGCGGCAAAAGGTTCTCCGCGTTTCAGTACGCGGCCAGTGCTGAGGTCATTCAACGAAGACCGAGTAAGATGGCCGTAGAGCGTGTAGAACTCAACTCCTTCCAAAATGTGGCTCAAAATGATGGTCGGGCCATAGTTTCCTAGCCCACTGTTGTCGGCAATGCTGTGAACAACCCCATCAAGCGGAGCATGAATGGCGGTTCCTGCCGGCATCCAGATATCCACTCCCAAATGAATGCATCGTTCGTTGGTGCCATCTCCAAAGAGAGACCTGTTGACACGGTAGGCGGTCCGTTTTTCAGCGTAACCCCCAATAGCGGCAATCTTTTTCTGTGCTTTCAACGCATCCTCAATGGCCTTCCAGCACTGGTCTGCATTGGTCGGGTCGCAGTGAGAAACGATGTTCTCCGGGTCGGAAAGGCGCAATTCCAGCGAATTTAAGCGGGTAAGCGGTGGGTCGATCACGCTCCAAAACGCGTCCCGATTGCGCAGAACGATGGATTTCAAGGTTTCACCCTTGCGCATGAGCTCTTGGCTCACGACCATTACAATGCCTTTTTGTAAAGCGCGAGGAACTGGTCTCGGGATACGGGTTTCGGGTTGTTCGGGTGGCAGAAGTCTGCAAATGCAAGATCGGCCAAAGGCTCCAAATGCGCTGCTTTCACCTCAATTCCAGACAATTTGGTCGGAAGTCCCAATCGTTCATTCAGCTTGAACAGTTCATCTATCAGTTGGGTGCCGTTGCCGTTCTTCAGCCCAAAAGCGTGTGCCATGGCTTCAAATCGATCTTCAAATCCGGCCAGGTTGAATTCCATTCCATACGGAAGATTGACAGCGTTCGCCAAGCCGTGGTGAGTATCTAAAAGTTGAGAAAGTGGATGCGCCAACGAATGCACCACGCCAAGACCTTTCTGAAATGCCACCGCACCCATGAGGCTGGCCAGCATCATGTCTGC
>JBFHEW010000325.1:0-4124 GCA_041583955.1 Bacteroidia bacterium
AGAAGAAATTTTGTTCGCTCATTTGAAGAATGATCTGCTTATATTTGCAGCCCGAAAAAACGGAACGGCTCTGTAGCTCAACTGGATAGAGCACCTCACTACGGATGAGGAGGTTTGGGGTTCGAATCCCTACAGGGTCACTACCCGAATGTCAAAATCCCTTGCAAACTATTGTTTGCAAGGGATTTTTGTTTTTCATGTTCATTAAGATGTTGTGTCAGTGGTTCAGAGACGTTTCTCACGTCCCTGAACCACCGTGCTGCTCGTGATCAGCCACACTTACTGTGTCCACAGCTTTTGCACTTCAGGCAACCTTCTTCGTAGATCAGTCCGTCCGGATCGTTACATGACGGGCATTTGTGGTCGGCCTTGGTTCCGTCTGGAATGTAGCGTTTCAAGGTGCGTTCCACCCCGTTTTTCCATGAATTGATGTTCTCGTCAAATAGATTCAGTCTGGATACGAGATTGACCACGTAAGGCAATGGCATGCCATGGCGCAACACTCCGGATATCAATTTGGCATAGTTCCAGAATTCCTTATCGAAACTGCGTGAAAGCCCCTCAATGGTTACCCGATACCCGTCCTTGTCCATGTACTGGAAATCGTAACGGGCATTGCCATTCTCATCACGTTCTTTGATGACCCAACCCTTTTCAGCCCAAGTAGGTAGGTGGAATGCTTCTTCCGTTTTGCCCGTGAAGATCTCATACGGTCTACCATCGAGCAGCCCTATCACTGCTATCCATTTCTCCTTTTCATTCTGGAATCGGACCACTTCTGCCTCCAGTTTCTTGGGTCTTCTGGGTGGGCGCGTTTCCAGAATGGTCTTCGGCTGTGCTGCATCCTTTTTCTCATCGTTGGAAACCAGCACGCCTGATCGGGAGCCATCGCGGTAAACGGTAATACCTTTTACTCCTTGCTGCCATGCGTTCAGATATATTTCCCCTACTTTTTCGGGACTTACATCTTCTGGTAGATTGATGGTGGAGCTGATGGAATGCGTCACGTATTTCTGCACCATGGCCTGCAACTTTATACGTTGTATCCAATCTATTTCGGGGGCGGTGGAGCCTTCATAGGGGTTACCCTCATCATTCGACTTCTTGTTGACCTGCATCCAGGTCTTCAACTTAGGATGATATACGGTGAACTCCTCCCAACGATCGCCCATTTCATCAATGAACGAAACCTTGGCCTCGGGGGTGGAATGCATCACTTTTCTTCTGCGTTTGTAGCTCGTAAGAAAAACAGGCTCAATGCCGGAAGAGGACTGCGCCAACATACTCAAGGTGCCGGTGGGGGCCACGGTACTGATGGAGATGTTCCTTCTTCCGTGCTGCATCATGCGTTCATATACGTTCGGAAACTCCTTCTGTAGCATCTGAACGAACTCGGATGTGTTCTCAATTGCAGGGTCAAAATCCTTGAAGCGGCCTCGTTCAATGGCCATGTCGATGGAACATTGGAATTCAGCATCGCATTTGGTGCGCATCATTTGCTCCATTTCCTTCAACGACTCATCACTGTCGAATTTCAATCCCAGCGCAGCGCAGGCATCGGCCAATGCCGTAAAGCCCAGACCGGTTCTTCTACCGTTCTTACCCGCATTGTAGAGAAGTTCCCACGTTTCCTTTTCCACCTGTTTAATGGTGTCAGGCTCGGGGTCATTGTTCACTTTGGTGAGGATCCGTTCGATCGCTTCAAGTTCAAGGTCAACCAGGTCATCCATCAAGCGTTGCGCTTCGTAGGTGGTTTTCCAGAATTTGCGGTGGTTGAAGGTGGCCTTCGGTGTAAACGGGTCTTCTACGAATGAGTATAGGTTGATGGCAATCAGTCGGCAGCTATCTCCTCCCTGCATGGCAATTTCTGAACATGGGTTGGTGCTCACATTCCTGTAAGCCGGATATACCGATGAGGTGGAGTAGTAGTGCTGCCTATCCCAGAAAATGAGTCCTGGTTCGGCCGTATTGTGCGCACAGCGGATGATGGTATTCCAAAGTTCTCTGGCGTTGACGGTTTTTGTAATCTGAGGTTCTTTACTCTCTATCGGCCATCTATGGGTGAATTCCTTTCCATCCCTCACAGCTTCCATGAATTCGTCTGATATCCGAACGGAGATGTTTGCCCCGGTCACCTTGGAAAGGTCCTGTTTAATGGTCACGAAATCCTCCACATCGGGGTGGGCAATATCCATGGTTATCATCAAGGCTCCGCGTCTTCCATTCTGCGAAACCTCACGCGTGGTATTGGAAAAGCGCTCCATGAACGACACTGCGCCCGAAGTACTTCCTGCTGCGTTGTTCACGCGGAGACCTGCCGGTCGAATGGTGCTCATATCGATGCCCACCCCACAGCGTCTTTTAAACAGCTGCACGAGTTGTTGGTCTGTGTACATGATACCGCCATAGCTGTCGTAGATCTCCGGAATGACCACGCAATTGCTCAGTGAAGCGAGCATATATGGATTTCCTAAAGCAGCCATCACGCTCCCTTGCGGAATCACATATTTGAAGTTGCGGAAAAGATGGTAGATCTCATCTTCGGTCATCGGATGTCGCTGTTGCCCGTATTCAGAAAGCAACGCGGTTTTGGCACCTAGGTCGGCTGCCGGTCCGTATTTCTGCTCAATGCGCGCAAATTCAGCGGCCATTCGTTTGTGCATATCATCTGGCGAGGCCTCCACATAAGCGCCATCCTTGTTCTGCATGGCGTATTTATTCATCCAAGTAGTGGCTGCCAGTTCGTCTCCATCAAAGTATTTCAGACATTCCTTCAGCACTTCCTCATACAGGAACGTTGGGGTCTGATCGATGGTGTCAGCATTGGTGTTGGGTGTCTTCTTCTTGCTCATGGATTCCTATCTAGTTGGTTGATGATGATGAAAGTATATACCAAAGTGATTGCATCGACATGACGTTTCCAGGTTACTGAAAAGTCGATCGTTAATAACTGCTAATTGACTTTAAGACAAGTACTTACAGAGCGAATGATGACCAAAGTCATGCATCAATACCACATTCACGGTAGTGTGCTATCTGAACCTGTTGTGCGGCACAGATGAACACGGGAATGGAGATATTCCTATCGGTTTTTTGGGGAAAGGCGGAAGCCAAAGATGACCTGTCAGACGCTTTTGGAGAACATCCTTTCGCTTGAATCGGAGTCCCACACATACTCATCCAATGCCATGCACACGGTGCGAATGAATGCCTGTCCTTGAGGGAGTACGGCAATTCCGTCCTCGTCAATCGTGAGCAGATGGTCTGCCACATGTTCGGAAAGTCGAGTAACCACCAATTCGCGCTCTTTTTCTGCTAGGAAGTCGAGTTTACAGTTGAATGAACACATGAGGTCCAGGATCGCCTTGCGGATTACCAGATCGCGTTCGGTATGAAGGTGCCCCTTTACCACAGGGAGAGACCCTGTTTTGATCCAGTCGATGTAAGCTTCGACCGAAAGGGGATTCTGAGCCAGGGAACTCCAAGCATCGCTAATGGCGGAAACGCCCAATCCGATGAGCGTATCGTTCTTGGCTTCGGTGTACCCCATGAAGTTTCGGTGCATTTCGCCAAGCCTAGCGGCAATGGCAAGACCATCCTCCGGTTTTGCAAAATGATCCATACCTATTTCCACGTAGCCGTTTCGGAGGAGTTTTTCCTTGCCCGCATTGTAGAGGGCGATCTTCATGTTCTCGTCAGGTAGATCGTTTTCGTCATACCCTCGCTGAGACGGGCTTTTCCAAGGCACATGTGCATAGCTGTAGAACGCAATGCGGTCGGGGTTCAGCACCAACACCTTATCAAAGGTGTCGCGCAGACCGGCCATTGTCTGTTTCGGAAGGCCGTAGATGAGGTCGTAATTCACGGAACGGAAACCTAGTTGGCGGGCCGTTTGGGTTACTTTACGTACTTGTGCGAACGACTGCATGCGGTTTATGGTGTGCTGAACCACAGGGTCAAAATCCTGCACGCCCAGACTTATTCGGTTGAAGCCCTTCTTCCTTAATTCGCGCAGATGTTCCTCTGTAGTGTTGTTCGGGTGTGCTTCAAAACTGAATTGGGCATTGTCGTTGGGCGTGGTGTGCTTCAGAATCCCATCCATCAGTAGCCCTAGGTTCGTAGCA
>JBFHEW010000326.1:0-4123 GCA_041583955.1 Bacteroidia bacterium
ACCTGTAAAGGCAGAGATCAGCACGACCATCGACCGTATTGTTTACAACGATTTCAGCGCATCATCCGTGGTAGGGAAATTGAAACTGGAAAATGAGCGGCTTCAGGTCAACGATCTCAAGTTCAAAGCGTTGGATGGGACTGTCAATTCCGATCTTACGTACGTCCCGACCGCAACGGGTTCGGTGCTTAACTTAAGAAGTGAGCTCCGGAACATCGACATGACGCGAACCTTGGCGGAGTGGAATGATTTCGGGCAGAAGGGCATCACATCTAAAAATCTGAAAGGACGTGCTTCAGCAAAACTGGAGGCCGAAATTCATCTGGACATGGACCTGAACATCCTGATGGATAAGCTAAAGGTGGAATCTGACCTAGAGATAAGTGGCGGAGAACTGATACAATTTGAGCCTTTACTTGCCTTATCGAAATTCATAAGCGTGGATGAACTCCATCACGTTAAATTCGATACGCTCCGCAACCAGCTCAGCATCCACGACAGCAAATTGCATATTCCCCGAATGTCCATTTCGAGCAGCATCCTTAACGTTCAAGTGTTCGGTGAGCATGGTTTCAACCAAGAGATGGATTACCATCTGAACCTGCTGCTCAACGACCTGCTGAGGCGGAAAGCAAAAAAGAAGGAGACGTTTGATGGGCACGAGATCATTGACGACCGCGGCAAAACCCGGCTTTTCCTTTGGGTACGTGGTAAACCGGGCGATATTAAGGTGGGTTTTGACAAGAAAGAAGTGCGCCAGAAATTGAAATCCGACTTCAAGGACGAAGGCAAAACCATAAAACAGCTTTTCAAAGAGGAATTCGGGGGCAAAAAAAGCGATGAGCAACAATCCGAACCGGTAAGATTCAGATTGGAGGATGACGGCAGCAATACCAGCAAAGGTTCACAGCCGACCAAAGACGGAACTCCGGTGAAACAGGAAAAGGAGAAGAAAAAGAGGAAAGGCTTCTTCTCGAGTGAGCCCGAGGAGACGGAAACTGAAGGTGGCTTCGAGGTGGAATTCGAACCTTGAGCCGATATTCCTGCCTTAAAAGGCCAACGTCCAATAAAGTCAACCGGAATTCGTTTCCGTAATTTACCGGCCAAATCCGCAGTGTATAACAAGTGAACATCTACTCCAAAAAACAACGTTGGAAGCAACTTCTCATCGTACTTGCGCTATGCATAGGTGCCGGTTCGCTGCTCTACACGAATCAACTGGCCAACAGATTGGCTGTTCAGGAAAGGAACAAGGTTGAACTCTGGGCCAAAGGCACGAAATTCCTGGCCAACTCAACCGATCAGAATGCCGATCTGAGCTTCGTGTTTGAAGTGGTAAAGGCCAATACGACCATCCCACTGGTTCTGACCGATGGCGATGACAACATCATTTCGCTCCGGAATTTCGATGAGGAACAGAGTCAGGACCCCGTCTACCAGAAGAAGCAGTACGAAAAGATAAAAGGGCACAACAAACCCATTGAAATAGAGCTTTACGGAGGCACTCGGAACTTCATCCATTACGATAATTCCGACCTCTACTACCAACTCAAATACTATCCGTATGTGAGTTTGGGAATCATTTCCGTGTTCATTCTTGTGGCCTATTTCGCCTTCAGCTTTGCCCGTAAGGCAGAACAGGATCAGGTTTGGGTAGGGCTGGCCAAAGAAACCGCGCACCAGCTGGGAACACCACTTTCATCGCTCATAGCGTGGATCGAATACCTGAAACTCAAGAACGTGGACCCCGCCACGCTGGAAGACATGCAGAAGGACGTTTCGAGACTGGAAACCATTACCGAAAGATTCTCCAAGATAGGTTCGGTACCGGACCTTGTGCCCGCCAACTTGGCCGATGTGCTGCACGATAGTGTTGATTACATGCAGACCCGCAGCTCTAAAAAGGTCGTCTTCAGTCTCAATCTTGATGACGTGAAGCAGGCTCAGGTTCCGATGAACATTCCGCTGTTTGCATGGGTCATCGAAAACCTGTGTAGAAATGCCATCGATGCTATGGAAGGTGTTGGGGCCATCGACATCGTTGCCACCGACCTCGGATCGAAGGTTGCCATCGATATATCGGATACCGGGAAAGGGATTGCCCGATCAAAATTCGAGACGGTCTTTCAACCAGGATATACCAGCAAGAAGCGCGGTTGGGGGCTTGGGTTGTCGCTCACACGGAGGATCGTGGAACAATACCACAGCGGAAAGATCATTGTGAAGAACTCCGAAATAGGAAAAGGAACGACCTTCAGAATCACCCTCAATAAAGCCTGATGGCCGGAATCTACATTCATGTTCCGTTCTGTAGAAGGGCGTGCCATTATTGCGACTTTCACTTCACAACCAACCTGAGCAACACTGCACCACTGGTTCGGTCCATTCTGAAAGAGATTTACATCCAGAAGGATTACCTGCAGAACGAAACCGTATCAACCATCTATTTCGGAGGAGGAACCCCTTCCCTGCTCCCTGTTGCCGACATTGAGCAGATCCTTGCCGCCATCAGAGAACACCATATGCTGGACAAAGACACGGAGATAACCCTGGAAGCAAACCCCGAAGACCTTTCCGTGGAGAAACTGACCGAATTGAAATCGGTGGGAATAAACCGATTAAGCCTCGGAACACAATCATTCATTGACACGGAGCTGAAGTGGATGAACCGTATGCACACGGCAGAGCAGGCTATAAAGGCCATCAGCCATGCCCAGTCGATAGGATTTGACAACATCAGTATTGACCTGATATTCGGGCTGCCCGATCAGACCACGCAAGACTGGCAATTCAACCTGAATGCTGCCCTCGGGCTGAACGTTCAGCACATATCGAGCTACGGTCTTACCATTGAGAACAGGACGGTGCTTGGTAACCGTGTGGCCAAAGGCTTGGAGAAACAACCTGACGATGAACTTGCAACCGAGTGCTTTCAGATGAACATGGAGGTGCTGGGCGCAAACGGATTTGAGCACTACGAGATCAGCAATTTTGCCAGACCGGGATACATATCGCAACACAATTCTTCATACTGGCGCGGGATCCCGTACCTCGGCATTGGTCCTTCGGCTCATTCTTTCAATGGGAATTCGAGACAATGGAACGCGAAGAGCAATTCCCGCTACACCTCCAGTATTTCAAAAGGGGTTTCTTTTTTCGAAACGGAGACGCTTACACCAACGGATCGGCTGAACGAGCAGATCATGATCGGCCTGCGTACCAAATGGGGCATACGCAAAGAACAGATGGAGGCCATCAGACAAACGAGCTGGGATGAACTGATGCAGAATATTGGATCGGAAGACCCGTCATCGTTCAGCATAGAACATGATCGCATCAGGCTTACCGATTCTGGCAAACTCATGGCCGACCGTCTTTCGGCAGCACTTTTCTTTGATGAAGGCGATTACCTTTGAAAGCGCATGGAGTTTCTTAAACGCAACAAGGAGGTATTGCTTTTTCTCACCAAACTCTCGGTGCTCTGCGGGTTCTATTTCCTGTGGTTCTCCAAGGTGGTATGGCAATTACCTGTCATCAGTACCTTATACGGACATTTTGTGCACTACACGCTGGTTACGCTTACGCAGGGAAGCGTTTTCGTGCTCAACCTTTTAGGGTATCAGGCAGAGGTCTTCAATGTGCGTTACATCGACCTCTATGATTCCATCATGAACATCTATATCAAGAACTTCTGTCTTGGAATTGATATGATGTTCGTTTTCACAGCACTTATCGTTTCTTTTCCAGGCAGTTGGCTCAACAGGCTGTGGTTCATACCAATGGGCCTTGTGGGTATTCAACTCATCAATATCGGCCGTATCGTAGGCATGTCGCTGTCCTGGATCATTCTGGACCGGGGCAATTTCGTAGACCATCATGATGCATTCAATCTTGTGGCGGTGATCTTCATCTTTCTGATGTTCACAATGTGGGTTAACCTCAAAAAAAAACCTGCCCTCAAATGAGCAGGTTTTCGTTTATCGCTACGCGGACCAATTCGGCAAAGTTGCCGCACCTTGATCGGGCCAACATGTTCTTCCTATGATTCGTCACGGTATGCGTGCTTAGAAAAAGTTCATCGGCAATTTCTCTGGTCGAGTATCCGAACGAGATAAGCTGCAGG
>JBFHEW010000327.1:0-4123 GCA_041583955.1 Bacteroidia bacterium
ACAACGGACGCAACGTGCTTCCCAATGGAGAGGACAAAGGTTGGAAGGAGAAACTGGAACCCGGCTTCTTCAAAGACCGGGTACGGAGAATAAACGAATACTTCCGCGCGCTCACCACCAGCTACAGCGTCATGGAATTCGGTATGGAGAAGGAACAGTTCCTGCGTTTCCGCATGGCCTTGCTGCCCGCAAGCGGATTTCAGAGCGCGCAGTACCGCAAGATCGAGATCTGTTCCACGGAAATGAGGAACCTCGTTCATATCGATCATCGCCATAAGTTCACCGACACGGCTTCAGATGCGGAAGGAATCGCCAAGATGTTCGACCACATCTATTGGAAGGCAGGTGCCACCGAACTCGAAACAGGTAAGAAGACACTCACCCTCAAGCAGTTCGAGCAGAAGTATTCCGAAGAACTCATTGCACTTGCTGTCCGCTACCGTAACAGCAACATCTGGTCGAAGTACCTTTCGCTCAGCGATGCAGAACGGAACGACCCCGAACTGATTGCCGAAATGCGGAGGTTGGATGCGAACGTCAACATCAACTGGCCGTTGCAGCACTACCGGACCGCAGCCCGCTACCTGCTCCGCGATGAGACAGGGGTGCCGGCCACCGGAGGCACCAACTGGCAGAAGTACCTGCCACCACGTTTCATGAAGCGCATCTTCTTCCCACAACTCTGGTCCGAGGAGGAGAAGGACAACTGGGGAAAGAGCTGGGTTGAAGACCTTGTTCAAAACAAGTAGCGCCTCCGTTTCATTTTAAGCATCGCTAAGGCTAAATTCGTGCTTCCGTTGACCGCGTGGTCAGCGGTGAGGCTTTAACTTGATGTTATAAATTCCAACGGATGACCCATTGTTTTCACTTTCGCTTTTCCACGCTCGCTACGAGCGTGCTCCTTATGTTCATGGCTCCGCTTCAGGTTTCCTTTGCACAGGGCACCTACGGAGATGCAGAGCAGCTCAGTTGCAATTGCTATCGCCTCACTCAGGAAGTAGGTTTTCAAGGAGGTTTTGTTTGGAGCAATGAGGAGATAAGCCTCACCGAACCTTTTGATTTCACATTTGACGTCAACCTAGGCAGCATTCCCGGAGGAGCAGACGGCATCGCTTTTGTGCTTCAACCTATAGGAACCGGTGCAGGAACTGCTGGAGGCGGTCTTGGCTACGAAGGCATCTCGCCATCACTTGCCATGTCCATCGATACATATAACAACGGGGCTATCCATGCCGACATTCCTCAAGACCACGTGGCCATCATGTCCAACGGTTCCATCAATCACAACTCTCCCGATAACCTGGCCGGTCCGGTCATCGCCCTTGTGAGTGGACAGGATATCGAAGATGGCCAATGGCACCTCATGCGCGTAAGTTGGGACCCCATAACCATGGTTGTCAATTTCTACATGGATGGATCGCTAAGGCTAAGCTACACAGGCGATATCATTGCTGATATTTTCCTCAACGACCCCATGGTGTTCTGGGGTTTTACCGGTAGTACAGGTAGTCTGTTCAACGAACAGCAGTTCTGCTTCAGCATCATCCCCGGTCTGTCGGCAAGCGAGTTGGAGATATGCGAAGGTGAGACCATCGACTTCAACGATGATTCGTACAGCGCCCTCGGAGGGGTCGTTAGCTGGGATTGGGACTTCGGAAATGGGCAGTCGTCAACCGATCAGGCCCCTGGCGAAGTCTCTTTCGCACAGGCGGGGAACTACTGGGTCACCCAAACGATTGTCGATGTACAAGGATGCGATGCATCAGACAGTTTACAGGTCACTGTTCATCCCAACCCTACCGCAGATTTCACTTCTACCGAAGTGTGCGAGGGCGAGGAGACCGACCTTCAGAGCACTTCCATCGGAATCGTCAGCAACTGGGAATGGGATTTCGGTGATGGCGCCTCAGCTTCTGGTAGCACCACGTCACATGTGTTCGGTTCGGCCGGAACACATGACGTTACGCTCAGCGTCACCACCGATAAGGGATGTGTCGATACCGTTACCAATACCATCAATGTTTTCGAGAATCCTACCGCTGCTGCCACAGAGCAGATTGCAGGTCTCAACGTCACATTTTCAACCGATCTGCTGGCTGGAGAAGACGCGGAGTGGATCATTATCGATACTTCGTATGTTGGAATGAATCCTTTCAATTACGCCTTCCCCGATAGCGGATGGTACGACATTGCTTTGGTGGTCACCAACGGAAACGGCTGCACGGATACTGTTCTCTATTCCATCTATGTCGAAGGAATGCCCGAATACGATATGCCCAATGTGTTCACGCCCAATGGAGATGATGTCAACGATCGTTTTCAGCCATACACCTACTCCATGGTTGAGGCCAACATGAAGATATTCAACCGTTGGGGCAGACCGGTTTATACGTACGAAGGTGCCATACCCCCATCAAGTCTCTGGGGTTGGGACGGCACCATGGGCGGAGGCGCAAAGGCGGCACCGGGCACTTATTATTATGTGCTCGACCTGAAAGGGGTCGATGGAAACGTCTATTCCGATCAGGGAACGGTTACATTATTGAGATAAGGAATTGAATAGTATTGACGGTTTGAAGAAGTTGGTTAAGTGGGGGATGCTGGGAGTCATTGTACTCGCCATCGGTTGCGGTGGTCCGCAAAGGCCAGAAGGACAGGATGAGAATCTCGTTCAGGAGATAAATGAGGAATACGGTTTCGCCACCGACTCGTTCCTGGTCATAAAGGATAAGGTCCGCAAGAACCAGAACCTCTCAGAGATACTACTTCCCTATGGCGTTCCGTACGCCACCATCGATAAGATAGCCAAAGCATCGAAAGAGGTGTTCGATGTGCGCAGACTCGCGGTCGGAAAACCGTACACCATCTTCTGCACCAAGGATTCATCGGGCTACGCCACCTGTTTCATCTACGAGGCCAACCCGAGCGAGTACGTGGTATTCAATCTCAGAGACAGTCTGCATGTCTACATGGGCCAGAAGCCCATCGAAAAACGGACGCAGTATGTCAAAGGAGAGGTCAATTCATCTCTCTATGTCGACCTCCAGAAGCGCGGGGCCGATCCCGTCCTCGCCATCGAGCTTTCAGAGATCTACGCATGGACCATCGATTTCTACCGCATCCAGAAAGGGGATGCCTTCGAGATCCTCTACACCGAGAACTTCGTAGAGGGCGAGTCCATTGGGGTCGATAGGATCCTTTCCAGCACCTTCACACATGCCGGAAAGCCGATCAAAGCCTATTATTTTGATCAGGAAGGCGAGCAAGGTTATTTCGATGAGAAGGGAAACAACCTCAAAAAGGCATTCCTAAAGGCTCCTGTTAAATTCTCAAGGATCAGCTCAGGCTATTCCATGAAGAGATTCCACCCCGTGCAAAAGCGGTTCAAGGCCCATTTGGGAACAGATTACGCAGCGCCCCAAGGAACGCCCATTGTGGCAGTAGGGGATGGCGTTATTTCTGAGGCGCAATACAAAGCCAACAATGGCAACTATGTAAAGATGCGTCACAATAGCGTTTACGAAACACAATACCTTCACATGTCCAAGATACGTTCGGGCATACGGCCTGGTGTACGCGTGCAGCAGGGAGACGTGATCGGTTACGTTGGCAGCACCGGCCTGGCCACGGGGCCACACGTCTGTTTCCGTTTCTGGAAGAACGGGAAGCAGGTGGACCATCGCAGAGAGGAATTGCCTTCCGCGCAACCCCTACCGGAAAAGCTCATGCCGATCTTCAAAACGGTCATTGCCAAGAATGATTCCTTGCGGTCGGGCGTGCGCCAGCAATCCTGAAAATTGTTTTTTCGTTGGGTGAGAAAATGATCGGGTCGACATTATTTTTGTTCGAACCAAAAAAACCATTTCACTATGAAAAAACTTTTTACCCTAGTCGGTCTCGTGTGCCTTTCTGTTGGCGCTGCCGAGGCTCAGAATCAACCGACCATTTCTTCCAGGTCTACCAAGGTAGTGGAGAAGGAAGCACTAAAGAAGGCACAGCCAGATCAGCACAAGGTCGAAAACGCCAGAATTGAGCAGCGCGTATTGAACGCAAAGCGCATTGATGCCGAGAATTCTCAAGGCGCGGTCATGACCGAGGAGCAGATGAAGGCCAGAACGCGCGA
>JBFHEW010000328.1:0-4103 GCA_041583955.1 Bacteroidia bacterium
AGGAACAACTCATCCGTTTCCTTATCATGAATGGCAATGGCGAAAAACCCGTTCAATTTCTCCAATACCTTCTCACCCCATTCAACGAATCCCTGAAGAAGGATTTCGGTGTCGGAACTTGTTCTGGGCTTGAAATCAGCTAGCTGGGCTTCAACCTCTTTGTAATTGAATATCTCGCCATTGAAAACGATGGTATATCTTCCTGACGCATCAATGAATGGTTGATTGGCAGAAGAAGAAGTGTCGATGATGGCCAGACGTGCGTGCCCCAAGGCTGTACTGCCGTGCACATACTTTCCGCTGCCATCAGGTCCACGTTGTACCATGGTGGCAATGGCATCATCCAATTTAAGATGATACGATCGGCCTTGTTCCTTAAGGGCGTATGTTCCAGTTATGCCACACATGCTGGGCTCTAAATAACAGAAAAGCCGTCAAGGAGACGGCTTCATCTGAATATGTTGTGAGCGTTTAAAGGTGAATAACCTCGTCATACGCTGCAGCAGCAGCTTCCATCACCGCTTCGCTCATGGTAGGGTGAGGGTGCACGGTCTTGATCAGCTCGTGGCCTGTGGTTTCCAATTTCCGAACGGCAACGATCTCTGCGATCATTTCCGTAACGTTGGCACCGATCATGTGTCCACCTAATAATTCGCCATACTTGGCATCGAATATCAGTTTCACGAAACCATCCTTGGCGCCTGCGGCACTCGCCTTACCGGAGGCTGAGAAGGGGAATTTTCCCACTTTGATGTCGTAGCCGGCCTCTTTTGCAGCTGCTTCGGTGTATCCTACCGAGGCCACTTCCGGAGAGCAGTAGGTGCAACCTGGAATGTTCCTGTAATCGAGTGGCTCGGGGTTCTCTCCTGCGATCTTCTCTACACAGATGATACCTTCTGCACTTGCCACGTGTGCCAATGCTGGTCCGGGAATGCAGTCGCCAATGGCGTACACATGCGGAATGTTCGTAGCATAGAACTCATCTACCTTGATGCGACCTCCATCTACAATGACACCCTCATCTTCCAAACCGCAACCTTCAACGTTGGCCTGAATACCTACTGCAGAAAGAACCACATCGCATTCCAGCACTTCTTCGCCTTTCTTGGTCTTCACGGTCACTTTGCATCCCGTTCCGGAAGTATCCACGCTCTCCACAGAACTTTCGGTCATGATCTTGATTCCCGACTTCTTGAACGAGCGTCCAAGCTGCTTGCTCACTTCTTCATCTTCTACAGGCACGATATTCGGTAGGTATTCCACAATAGTGACATCGGTACCTATGGCGTTGTAGAAGTAAGCGAACTCCACCCCAATGGCCCCGGATCCGACCACCACCATTTTCTTCGGTTGCTTGTCAAGCACCATTGCTTCGCGGTAGCCGATGATCTTCTTTCCGTCCTGTTTCAGGTTTGGCAACTCCCTGCTGCGCGCACCCAAAGCGAGGATCACGTTCTTGGCCGTCACATCCGTCTTGCTTCCATCGGGAGCAGTCACCTTAACAGTAGTTCCATTCTTCAGTTTTCCGAATCCTTCTATGTGATCGATCTTGTTCTTCTTGAATAGGAACTGTATGCCCTTGCTCATGCCTTCGGCAACGCCACGGCTTCGTTTCACCATTTCCTTGATGTCGGCCTTGCTTTCGCCTACCGAAATACCGTAATCGCTCGCGTGGTTGATGTACTCGAACACCTGTGCACTTTTCAGTAAGGCCTTGGTAGGAATACAGCCCCAATTGAGGCAGATGCCACCCAACTCAGAGCGTTCTACCACGCCTACTTTCATTCCTAACTGTGATGCACGGATGGCTGCAACGTATCCTCCCGGACCACTTCCAACCACTATAAGATCGTAACTCATGTATGTTTCTTTTTGGAGATGCGAAAGTACTTAGGATGGTTTCAAATGCAAATTCGGTTTTGTCGGGCATTTCGTTAATGGTACGGATGTTCCTTCAGGTGGTCTTTTTATCGTATGTGGTTGGTTTTAGCCGATTCCTCTTAATTGCATTGTGAATAAGTATTGAAAATGATATTGTTGTTTCATGTTATATACAATCCTATATTTGATTGGTCTAACCAAACCGATGAATCATGAAAAAAACTTTACTCTACCTGGTTTTTGCGCTCTTCGCGTCATCAACCTACGCTCAGTTAAGGAGCACGCAAGCCCTTGGTCACAGTATTTCCCAATCGTCAAACAGCGTAAGCCTTGCACACAGAGCAGGGGCGTTTATCAATGAGGTTCCGGATGTGTCTCAACTGTCTACTCCAATGGGAGGATGTCCTTCTGTTCTGTTGTTCGAGGATTTTCAGAGCGAGGTCATTCCGGCCGGTTGGATCAATTTGGACCTTGATGGACTGACGGATGCGAATGGCAGGGCCGCGAACTGGTTCGTTGATGCCGAACTCGAAAGCACGCTGCCAGGTGACACCAATTGGGTGGCTCAATCCTCTTCTTGGTTCAGTCCTTTCGGTGTGGCCAACAATTGGCTCATTCTGGATGCAGTAACCATCTGCGACCCGACAATGGTATTGAAATGGGAATCAGCCCCGTTTGAAGGGCCTGCATTTTTGGATGGTTACAAAGTTCTTCTGTCTCCTACAGGGGGGGCGAATCCTTCCGATTTCACGGTGGAATTGGCCGACTTTGCTGAGAGTATCAATGGCACAGCCAGCCTGACCGCAGGGATTGCACACACCTCCTTCAATGGAAACAGAGGCTTGCTTCAAGAATGGTCGGTGGCGCTCGGAAGTTATGTCGGGCAGAATATCCGAATTGCTTTCAGGCATGAGTCGGATGACGACAACCTTATCAGCATCGACAATATTTACATCGGTCTGGATAACGCTTATGACCTTGAAGCATCGAACGCCTATACGGGAGAATATCCCCTTACCCCGGTATCTCAGGTCCGTCCCATCGTCCCAACGGGAGATGTGACCAACGTAAGCACTACATCCGTTTCAAGTTGTTCGCTTTTCTTCGAGATTTTCGATGCTGGATTTCAAAGCGTGTTCACGCAGAACGAAACAGCCGGTTCTCTCAATGGCGGCCAGACCCAATCATTCATTTCTTCCACCGGGTTTACACCTCCATCGGTGGTTCAGGATTATGAGCTTTCTATCCGGGCATCTGGGCAACCTGCCGACCCCGATATCAGCAATAACACCGACACGCAGGCATTTGCAGTGACAGACACTGTTTTTTCCCGAGAACGGGGAACTGTTACCGGTGCCCTAAGTATAGGTGCTGGTGTAGAAGGAAAGCTTTGCAACAAGTTTGAACTTGTGAATGACGACTATGTCAGTTCCTTGTCTGCGTACCGGACCGCTCCTGTAGTAGGTGACACCATGACAGCCGAGATATTCGACATGACAGGAAACGTACCGGGTTCGCTCGTGGCGTCTTCGGTGGTGACTTACGGTACATCCGCAGACCCCGATCTTTATACCTATCCTATTGAGAACGGTCCTGTGTTCCTCACTGCTGGAACTTACCTTGCCTGTATCAATGAAGCCGAACCATCTGCCGCTACAGTAGGTACATCGGGAGATGAATTTGTGCCGGAGGGTAGTTGGGTCTTTTTCAACAGTCAATGGAATGCGGTTGAGGTATACAATTTCAACATTGCATTCGTATTACGTATGAATATGGCAGGTTGTGCGGCAGAGGCGGGTACGCTCACTGCTGTTGCATCTCCAGTATGCATGAGTAACGGCTCGGCCGACATATCTGCCATAGAGAATGCCGCACCGGTTGTTCCAGCGGGTTACCAAGTGGGATATGTGCTTACATCGAACCCAGGTCTCATTATCGAAGCGATCAATGCTACGCCCGAATTCAACGTGACGGCAGCAGGTGACTACACCATTCATACGCTTGTTTATGACCCTGCCACCTTGGATCTTAGTGGTGTTGTGTTCGGTACCACGGCTGCGGCCGATGTACTGGCGCTGATCCAAGCGAACAACATCTGTGCTGCCCTTGATGTAGCAGGAGCACCGATAACCGTTAATGAGGAGCCTACTGCCACCATATCGGGAGGTGGAGTTGCTTGCGATGGTGGATTGGTGCAATTGGATGTGGCACTGACAGGGAGC
>JBFHEW010000329.1:0-4099 GCA_041583955.1 Bacteroidia bacterium
GTTGCAGAAATGAAAGAAGCTTCGGCCAAGGCCGGATGGCCAACCGAAGTGGAGTGGGGATTGATCGGTTCGTGTACCAACTCTTCCTATGAGGATATCTCAAGAGCATGTTCCATTGCAGAAGATGCCTTGGCCAAAGGTTTGAAACCGAAGGCTGAATTCGGGATCAACCCCGGGTCAGAACAAGTGCGGTTCACGATAGAGCGCGATGGTTTCATCGATACCTTCAATAAACTGGGAGCGAAGATCTTCACCAACGCTTGTGGGCCTTGTATCGGTCAGTGGGGGCGCTATAAAGACCCCAAGAACGCACCTAAAAACACCATCGTTCATTCCTTTAACAGAAACTTCAGCAAGCGTGCCGATGGAAATCCTAATACCCACGCGTTTGTGACTTCACCGGAAATGGTGGCCGCGTTGGCCATATCAGGAGACCTGAACTTCAACCCGGTCACAGACACGCTCACCAACGACAAGGGCGAGCAGGTGAAATTGGCCGAGCCAACAGGCTGGGAACTTCCACCAAAGGGATTTGATGTGGAGGATAACGGATATCTCGCTCCGGCAGAGGACGGAAGTGGAGTAGAGGTGAAAGTGAATCCTGAAAGTGAAAGACTTCAACTTCTGTCAGGGTTCGCTCCGTGGGATGGTAAGAATATCACGGGTGCCAAACTTCTCATCAAAGCGCACGGAAAATGCACCACCGATCATATTTCCATGGCCGGTCCTTGGTTGCGGTACAGAGGTCATCTCGATAACATCTCGAACAACACTTTGACGGGAGCAGTCAATGCGTTCGGTGGAGCAACAAACAAGGTTAAGAATCAGTTGGATGGTTCGTACGGAGAAGTGCCTGCGGTGGCAAGAGCGTATAAGGCAGCTGGGGTTCCTTCGGTTGTTGTTGGAGACAGCAACTACGGGGAAGGTTCTTCGCGTGAGCATGCAGCCATGCAACCACGTCATCTCGGGGTGGTAGCAGTCTTGGTGAAATCGTTCGCCCGAATACACGAAACCAATTTGAAGAAGCAAGGAATGCTTGGGCTGACCTTTGCAGATGAGGCAGATTATGATAAGATCCAAGAAGACGACACATTCAACTTCGTTGACCTTACCGGGTTTGCTCCAGGTAAGCCGCTCACCATTGAGCTGGTGCATGCTGATGGATCGAAGGATACCATTTTGGCAAACCATACATACAATCAAGCACAGATCGAGTGGTTCAAGGCTGGTTCTGCTTTGAATATGATCAAGGCAGAGGCTGCGGCCAACGCGTGATTGTTTGATTAATTTTGAGGCGGGCATCAGACAAGGTCTGGTGCCCGCTTTTGTTTTAGGTGTATTTGCCCCGTAAATCATACAGGATACGTAATAAACAACCCTGTAAATGAAACAATAATGCTTGATTAAAACCCTGTAAACGTTACATTTGCGACATGTATGATCGGCAAATACACTATCGATTACAAGAGTGGTCGCAATCTGAGAAACGCAAGCCGTTAGTGTTGCGTGGGGCACGACAGGTGGGGAAAACAACAGCGGTCATCGACTTTGGCTCAACATTCAAGCAATTCATTCATCTGAATTTGGAACGGAGTGAACATCGGAAATTGTTTGAAACAGAACGCCCCATCACTGAATTGGTCGATGCCATCTTCTTTCAAGCAAAGAAGCATACAGAAGTCATGTCAGAGACCCTGCTGTTCATCGATGAGATACAGACAGCGCCCAAAGCATTCCCCATTCTTAGGTATCTCTACGAGGAATTTCCTGATCTTAAAGTGATTGCCGCTGGTTCCTTGCTAGAAACACTTTTCGATGTTGAAAGGAGTTTTCCTGTTGGGCGAGTGGAGTATATGCAAATGCATCCAGTGAATTTTTCTGAGTTCCTTGGTGCCATTGGTGAACATGATGCGCAAAAAGCGCTGGAGTCCGTTCCGGTACTGAACTATGCACATGACGAACTGAAAAGGTTATTCAACACTTACGCGATCATTGGCGGAATGCCGGAAATTGTGGCCGAATATGCTAGAAGTCGCGATCTGACCAGGGTTTCGAAGCTATACGCTTCGCTCATTCAAGGTTACTTGGTTGACGTAGAGAAGTACGCAAAGAATGAAACGCAGCGATCGGTGATTAGGCATGTGATAAATGCAGCATTTTTCGAAGCAGGTACACGTATAAAGTTTCAGGGTTTCGGGCGGTCTAACTATCGTTCTCGCGAAATGGCAGAAGCCTTCCGCGTGTTGGAACAGGCCATGGTACTTCGTCTGATCTATCCCGTAACAGGTACAACCCTACCGCTCATTCCCGAACTGAAGCGATCCCCTAAACTACAGGTGCTTGATACAGGAATGTTCAATCACATGTCTGGAGTCCAACAGGATATGATACTACTCAGCGACCTGTATCCGATACATCAGGGTAGGTTGATGGAACATCTGGTCATTCAGGAATTTCTGTCCATGCAATTGGACCCATTGTTCAAGGTGCATTTTTGGGTGCGGGAAAAGGTGAATAGCGATGCAGAGGTTGATATGGTTATACCTTTGACCACTGATCTGGTTCCAGTAGAGATAAAGGCTGGCAAAACAGGAAAGCTCCGGTCGTTGCATCAATTTATCGAAGCATCATCTCATAATATGGCAGTTCGTGTTCACGGTGGAAAGTTTAAAATTGAAAAAGTGAAAACCATTTCTGGAAAAGAGTTTCATTTGATGAATGTCCCGCATTACGCTGCGGCACAATTACCGGCATACGTAAAACATTTGGCAGCACAGGTCTCTACTAATGGCTAAAAAAGCGTCTCCTAGAAAACCGAAAGCAACCAAGAGTGGCAATTGGTTCAAGCGTATCCTTCGGTTCTTCGGCCTCACCATATTGGGGTTGTTCCTGTTCAGCGTTGGAATGGTTGTCATCTATCGTTTCGTGCCTATTCCTGTCACTATATTGCAACTATCGAGATGCGTGGAGCAATTTCAGGAAGATAGACCCATTGTGCTTTACAAGGATTGGGAGCCTCTCGAGAATATCAGCAACAAATTGCAACTGGCCGTGGTGTGTGCCGAGGATCAGAAGTTCCTCAATCACTACGGGTTTGATGTGGAAGCCATTGAAAAGGCAATTGAGCACAACAGGAAAGGCAAGAAGGTCCGTGGGGCTAGCACAATAAGCCAGCAGACTGCCAAAAACGTTTTTCTCTGGGAAGGAAGAACATGGGTGCGAAAGGGTCTTGAGGTGTATTTCACAGCGTTGATCGAACTCATTTGGAGTAAGGAGCGCATCATGGAGGTATATCTGAATGTGATTGAAATGGGTGATGGCATTTACGGTGCACAGGCCGCCTCCAAGCATTATTTCAGAAAGGATGCCTCCAACCTTTCGAATGCAGAAGCGGCACTTCTGGCAAGCATTCTTCCGAGTCCGAGAAGATATTCAGTGGTACGGCCAAGCGGTTTTGTCAGAGGTCGTCAGTCGTGGACCATGTCTCAAATGGCACATTGGGGCGGTAAATTGGATTACGACAATCCACCGGTTCACAAGGAAAAGAAGAAAAAGAAGAAATAGCGCATGGTCAGTTACGATCCCAAAAGCTGGTTCAGTATCATTTTCCAGTTCCATAAGTACGATACGTTCCGGCAGCTGTTCGCAACCATGCTGGTGCTGGCCGCACTTACAGCTGTTTTCTGTTACATTGAAATTGAACTGCTCAACCTGGAATTCACCAGTACCATGGCAGTCCATTCGCTCATTGGCTTCGTTATTTCACTACTTCTTGTGTTCCGTACCAATACGGCCTACGATCGGTGGTGGGAAGGGCGTAAACAATGGGGTGCATTGGTCAACAATACCCGAAATCTGAGCATAAAACTCAGTCAGATCATTCCTCCCGATCAGGTAGAACGCAGACAGCTTTTCCGAGTGCTTATCACCAATTACGTTTTTGCCATGAAAGAGCATCTGCGAAACGGTGTTCTTCCTTTCGAAATGGAATCGCATCCCGATTTCGACCTCGATACGACAATGGAGCGCAACCACGTTCCGAATGCCATTGCACAGCAGCTTTACAACCAGTTGCTGTTATTGAAAACAGACGGATTGA
>JBFHEW010000330.1:0-4080 GCA_041583955.1 Bacteroidia bacterium
CGATTACATCGATGTGTTCTGCGAAACCAATTACTACACGCCCGAAGAGACTTCGCGCATTCTGGAAGCAGGCAGGAAACACGGACTGAAACCGAAGATACATGTCAATCAGTTCACGTCCATTGGCGGTATTCAGGTTGGAGTCGAAAATGAAGCTATTTCCGTGGATCACTTGGAAGTGATGACCGAACAGGATAAGAAAGACCTCGCGGCAAGCAATGTCATACCAACGGCACTTCCCTCCTGCTCGTTCTTCCTTGGTATTCCGTATGCGCCAGCAAGAGAAATGATCGAGGCCGGCCTTCCGCTTTGTCTGGCAACCGATTACAACCCAGGCAGCACACCGAGTGGTAACATTCCTTTCGTGCTTTCATTGGCCTGTTTGAAGATGAAACTGCTACCCGAAGAAGCCATCAACGCAGTTACCGTAAATAGCGCGTTTGCCATGGAATTACAGAACGAATTAGGCTCCATCACACGCGGTAAAAAGGCCAATCTCATTATTACCAAACCCATCAATTCCATCAATAATATTCCCTATAGTTTTGGGGGTAATTTGATTGAAACCGTACTTATAAATGGATACGCGGTTTGATGGTAACGAATTACGAATACCTCAAGCGGTACGAATATGACGAACGTGTGAACATCAGCGTTATTCGCATATTCGTATTCAATTCGTAATTCGCAACCTTACATTGAACTTTGAACCAAGAACCTTGAACTTCAAGCCATGAAACAACTCATAGAATGCGTCCCCAACATCTCGGAAGGACGCGATAAAGCCAAGATCAACGCCATTGCCAGCGTAGTGGAAACCGTGGAAGGCGTCAAACTTCTGAACGTGGATCCAGGTGCGGCCACCAACAGAACGGTCATCACGTTTGTAGGCGAACCCGAACCTGTCATTGAAGCAGCGTTCCTGCTCATCAAAAAGGCTGCAGAACTCATTGACATGAGCAAGCACTCGGGCGAGCACCCTCGTTTCGGGGCAACGGATGTGTGTCCGCTGATCCCGATTGCGAACATCACAATGGATGAAGTGGTGCCGTATGCCCACAAACTTGGAAAACGTGTAGGAGAGGAACTCGGCATTGCCGGGTATTTCTACGAGAATGCGGCATCAGAACCGAAGCGTAGAAACCTTGCCGCTTGCCGTTCGGGTGAGTACGAAGGTTTGCCCAAGAAACTGGTAGACCCTGCGTGGAAACCGGATTTCGGTCCGGCTGAGTTCAATGCCCGCATCAAAGGTTCTGGCGTAACAGCTATTTCTGCGCGCGATTTCCTCGTGGCGTACAACATCAATCTGAACACCACTTCGGTCCGAAGGGCCAATTCCATTGCATTCGACCTGCGGGAAAATGGTCGTGTGCTGCGCGAAGGCGACCCGATAACAGGAGAGATCGTGCTGGATGAAAACGGGGAACCGAAGCGCGAACCAGGTGCCCTCAAAGCCGTGAAAGGCATCGGTTGGTACATTGAGGAATACGGCATTGCGCAGGTTTCGCTCAACCTCACCAACATCAGCATCACTTCCATGCACGAGGCGTTCGACACGGCCTGCGAGAAGGCCAACGAGCGCGGACTGCGCGTAACAGGTTCGGAGTTGGTCGGGTTGGTGCCACTGAAGGCGATGACCGATGCGGGCAAGTACTTCCTGCGCAAGCAGCAACGTTCGGTGGGTGTTTCGGAAAGTGAATTGGTGAAAATTGCCGTGAAGTCGTTGGGATTGGACGACCTCGCTCCTTTCGATGCCAATGAGCGCATCATTGAATACAAGATGCGGCAGGAAGACACCAGCAAGAAGTTGGTGGATATGAGCCTGACCGCTTTTGCGGATGAGACCGCGAGCGAAAGTCCTGCGCCCGGTGGCGGTTCCATTTCGGCCTATGCCGGTGCCATGGGCGCATCGCTGGCCACGATGGTTGCCAACCTCAGCAGCCACAAACGCGGTTGGGACGACCGTTGGGAGGAGTTTTCCATTTGGGCCGAAAAAGGTCAGGCCATTAAAGATGAACTGTTGCACTTGGTGGATGAAGACACCGTTTCATTCAACAGGATCATGGAAGCGTTCGGATTGCCAAAGGGAACAGACGAAGAAAAAGCCGCGCGTTCGCAGGCCATCCAGGATGCAACCAAATACGCCATTCAAATTCCGTTACGCGTCATGGAAGTGTCGCACAGTTCGTTCGAACTCATCAAAGCCATGGCCGAAATAGGTAACCCGAACTCTGTGACCGATGCGGGTGTGGGTGCGCTCTGCGCCCGAACGGCCGTGATGGGTGCCCACCTCAATGTGAAGATCAATGCAGGCGGATTGAAAGACAAAGCGTTTCTGGAAGGTGTTCTTGCCAAAGCGAAGAAACTGGAGAAAGAGGCCATTGAAATGGAACAGGAGATCTTGAAGATTGTGGAGGGAAAAATTTAGTCTCAGCAGATGATAAAATTCTTTAGAAAGATCCGTCAATCGCTGTTGGCCGAAGGGAAAACCACACAATACCTGAAATACGCCATTGGCGAAATATTTCTTGTGATGGTGGGTATTCTGCTTGCGTTGCAAGTGAGCAATTGGAACCAGAACCGCATAGCCAGAAACAAGGAAAAAGTAATTCTGGCAGAACTGAACCAGGAATTCAAACAGAACAAGGCGCAGCTCGAAGATGTACTTAGTCACCACAGAAAAGCGCTAAAAAGTACCGACCTTCTCATTGCTGAATTTCCGTTGAACATAGATTCCATCAATCTCGATAGTTTGAAGGAAAAGTCCATAGGATTCGGTTTGCGACATACGTTCAACCCATCTCAAGGCATCGTTAAATCGTTGGTCAATACGTCATCTTTCGACCTGATCTCTGATCCTGAATTGCGGAAGCTACTGGTAAGTTGGAGTGATGTACTCGCTGACTATCAAGAAGAGGAACAAACAGCTTCCAGAATACTGGTTGATTATATCATCCCCTTCAGAGTGCGGCATTTCCCGATATGGAGATTACGCGATGAAAGGGTGAATACGAGTCCGGCCGAAACACGAGAGTTCGAGACCTGGGTTTATATCAGAAGAGGCAACCTGACCGATATTCTGGGAACGGATGGACAAGACTCTGAGTTGAAACGCATTGAATCGAGCATAGACCGAATCATCGAACTTTCCGAACCGAAACAAGAATGAGCGGATTCGACATGGTCGCAGTCATTTCCGTAATTCCCTTTACAAGATCAGCAGTGCGATTGATGGGCGGTGCATATTGATTTCCATCGTTTAAAAAAACCGAATGAACAACCTTACAGATCCGATCCAATTTCCTTGCGCTGCACGCATGAACAACCGCTTTGGCCTGGCACCAATGACCAATTGCCAAAGTCACGAAAACGGTCAGCTTTCTGACGATGAATACAACTGGCTGGTCAAACGGGCCGAAGGCGGTTTTGGGATGACCATGACCTGCGCTTCTCACGTGCAGGAGGTCGGAAAAGGTTTTCCGGGTCAGTTGGGTATCTTTTCTGATGAACTGATGGACGGGCACAAACGGTTGGCGTCTGGCATCAAGCATCACGGAAGCCTGGCCGTTATACAGTTGCACCATGCGGGGTTGCGTTCTCCGAAAGACCTAATCGGTGAGCCACCTGTTTCTCCTTCAGCGAGCGAGAAGCACGGTTCGAGGGCACTCACGTTGGAGGAAGTCCATCAACTACGTGATGATTTCATCGAGGCGGCCGTCCGCTCGCAGAAATGCGGTTACGATGGCGTTGAAGTGCACGGAGCCCATGGCTACATCATCTGTCAGTTTCTGAGTTCAGAATACAACCAACGGAAGGATGAATACGGTGGATCACTCACCAACCGTGCTCGCCTACTGTTCGAAATTGTGGATGGAATCAGAAAAGAATGTGGTCCTGAATTTCTTCTTGGAGTTCGGCTTTCGCCAGAACGTTTCGGCATGGACATACAGGAAATAAAAGATGTCTGCAACCGATTGATCGCTGAAGGCAAGACAGACTTCCTCGATATTTCGCTTTGGGATTGTTTCAAAATGCCTGAGGAAGAGAAATACAAGGACCGAACACTTTTGGAGCATTTCA
>JBFHEW010000331.1:0-4071 GCA_041583955.1 Bacteroidia bacterium
CACATCGCCTGTTCTGAAACGAAGCACTGGCATGCCTTCCACACCAAGGGGCGTTACAACCACTTCACCGGGCTCTCCGTTCTTCACTTGATCACCATTTTCGTCCAATACCTCCACAAACATGAGTTCGGGTTGTAGATGCACCCCTTTTCCTGCTTCGCATTCGGTAAAGGCCGTTGCCATTTCGGTGCTTGCATAGGTTGAGAACAGCTTAACGTTCCACTGATCTGTAATGCGCTTGGCCAGATAATTCGGTTCCAGGTTCTCATCGCGTACGGCTTCACCGATACAGACGATCTTTTTCACGCTGCTCTTGTTGGGGTCTATTCCATTGTCGAGCGCATACTTTACAAGCCGCGGAATGAAACTCGGCACCGCCACCAATACCGTTGGATGGAAGCGCTGAATGCTCTCCCATTGCAATTGCAACGCTCCGGGACCGGAACGGATCATGCGCGCACCAAGCTCATTGGCTCCAAGAAAGTAGGCCAGCCCCGCCATGAACCGTTTGTCTATGGTGGTCAGCAATTGGAACGTGTCGTTTTCGTCACAGCCCGCCAATCGGTACGAACCCGCCTCATTCACTCCCAATCGATGGAGGTCCTTTTGAGTGAGATAACTTGCCACGGAACCGCCCAACGTGCCGGACGTAGTGACAATATCCCGTACCTGAGCCATTGGAACGCATAGAAAATCCTCGTTCCTACTGGCGATGTCATCTTTTTCCGTGAACGGGAAATTCTGTATGTCTGCCAACTCCTCCAGCACCGTGGCCTCAGGACCTGCCCACATGAGCTGATCCTTGTAGTACCAGCTGTTCTTTTTGAGGTATTGAATGTGCTCATTCAACGACTTCAACCAGTAATTCTGCCGCGCAAGAGCGCTGGTCTCAATGTGTTTCAACGACATGACATCAGATTTTGCTTGATCTTTTTACGTTCCTGCTCAGAAGCAACTTCTTTACTCAAACTTAGCTCGTAATACGTGGCGGCCTTTTCCTTATTGCCATGCTCCAAGTAGTAATCGGCAAGCATGGAATAGGTTATGTAACTCTCCGTATTACTTTTAATGAATTCCTCTTCGAGTGCCGCGCTCCATTCTATTTCCTTGCCCAACACGATATTGTCAAACAGCCGATTCTTCAGCGCTTTATAACGAAGGAAACGGAGATAGACTTCTGTAGTTAAGAACGTGTCAGCCGGTACACTGAGAGAATCGACTGAAACATGGAGATCGGCCTGCAAAACCGACTGTCCTCTACCACTGAAACGGAATACTTCATTGAGATCGTAGCAAACGAACTGCCCCAATTGAAAAGGATTGCTGCTCACCCAGATCAATCTCTTTTCCGGTTGAAAAACGACTCCGTGGTGAGCCAGCAATTGATTGATGGCTTTCGGATTTCCTAACCCGAGATCCGCACCATTCAATCCTTTCTGATCGCGTAATACATCCACCGTTCTGGCAACATCCATCGGCAAGTTGGCCTCCAGCAATTGTCCCATCCTTTTGAAACGATACTCCGAATCTGAATTCCGGATATTCTGCAGATTGATGGAGTCATATCTGAATGTCTCGCTTTGGTAATGGTTGGTGCAGATGAGCCGACTTTCGCTTGGCCTGAAAATATCCATACGTTCAGGCGACTTCTCGATGATGGCAGCAGCTCTGTCCGCAGCAGATGAGACCAGAATCGATTCTGAGACAAATGTCTCCCGCGAACCGGCAATGGCATAGGCCTCATCAATCGTTCTGGCATACTGCAATATCTCGCGTGCAAGAATGGAAATGGGCGTTTTGGCCCCATTCGGAACAGCACTTTTGGCTGCATTGAGCGTGACGGTCAAACCGTGCTCATTCATCCCGGAAACCACTCCCATGAAACCCGCCCATGTAATGCTGGCAAAGGCGTAACCACTGTCTGGCCTAACGAAAAGAACGATCTTGTCCTTCGCAAAATCATCGCCCATATAGAAGTCGAAATTCCGCCCAACGATCAACGAAGAATCTGCTGAATACTGATTCCAAACGGCAAAACTGCTGCACCCTACAATGCTCAGATCCTGCAGGGCGTGGCCGATGTCGTGCGCTGCATGGTAGTTGAGAATGCGACTGTATTTATCTCCAATGAAATCATACTCATCAGCAAAGGTCTGGGACACACCGAATATCTCGCGCTGCAACTCCTCCGATACATGTTCATCCAAATTCCGATTGAAGAAGACCACGCCATACTTCAGGGTTTTCAGAAACCACTCGGACGGAACAAGTTTCCTTATTTGCGCTACAAAACTCTCCTCCTGCGAAACGATCTGCTCTGCCGCAAGCAAACCGAATGCCCTCCCTCGCTCAAAAGGGGCACCTTCAATGTAGGCTTCCCATAGACCGAACTCGTTCTGCTGGTACCAGTTATTTCCGAGAACCCTTACATGCGGATCGATTCTAACATCATTTTCATTCCAGTCAATTTCCGTCACAGATGGCTCAGCCAACCTAAGGACAACCGAAATCAATTCTGCCGAACCAATGACCAGAATGGGGATTGACAACAGCGCAATAGACGTAAACTTCAGAATGCGATTCACGACAGCAAAGTAAGCGGTTCGTGCGAATCGTTGCTCATCGGTTGTATCTGCTTACTTTTGGGTCAGACCGACATGGGATTATCGACAACATTCAGAAGGTGGTTACTCAAAGGCTTCGGGTATTACCTACACCAGGCCAAGACCATGCCTGTGGGTACAGACTATGAGGTAGACCTGATTGAAAAGATCGGTTTGAAACCGAATGTGATCTTTGACATTGGTGCTAACGTTGGCCAAACAGCTGATTTTTACAGGAACATATTTCCGGATTCAAGCATCTATTGTTTTGAACCGATTCCCGAAACTTTTAAGAAGCTCAAGACCCACTGCGCCAACATTGACAATGTCAAGTGCTTTAATATCGCCTTTGGTGAAAAGAGAGAAACCCTAAACATCCATGCGTATGAAGGTGAAAGTTCTGTATTGAATTCATTGACCGATGAATTCCAATCTGAATTTGACAGTGAATCGGTAGCAAGGAAAAGTGTACGTATCGAAGTCGATACCTTGGATCATTTCGTACACGAACATAATATCGCGGAAATAGACCTTCTGAAAATTGACACGGAAGGCTTTGAAGTATTTGTCTTAAAGGGTGGCGCTGAGCTCATCGCTTCCGGAAAAATACATGCGATCATCTGCGAAGCCGGATTCATGCGGTCAAACAAGAGGAATACATACTTTGGCGACATTAACGACCTTCTTGAACAACATGGATATGCACTATTCGGCATATATGAGATGGGGCATCTCGGATTTAAGAACGGTAAACATTATGGCAATCTGCTTTACATAAGCAAGGACTATAGAGAAAATACCTACAAGAATTGGCAAGTTGGATATTGATATGAGAGATATGAGTAGTTGGATAGAAATACCCGCAGACAGCGATTTCACTTTAGAGAACATTCCATTCGGAATCGGTAGTACGAATGGGAAACCGCGTGCAGCAACCCGCATCGGAGATCAGGCAATAGACCTGGATGCGCTGCAGAAAGCCGGCCTCTTTGCTGGATTGAACCTTCCGGAAGACACGTTTGACAGACCCTTCCTGAATGATTTCATAGAGCTTGGCAAGCCGATAACGAATGCGGTAAGAACACGGATACAGGAATTGTTTGCCAATGATAATGGCGAACTCCGTGACAACGAAGCATTGTGCGTTGACGCACTCCGTCATGTAAGTGAAGTAACCATGCATATGCCGGTCCGGGTAGGAGACTACACCGATTTTTACAGTAGCCGAGAACACGCCACCAATGTAGGGACCATGTTCAGGGACCCGGCCAATGCATTACTGCCGAATTGGCTGCACATTCCTGTGGGATACCACGGAAGGGCTTCATCCATCGTGATAAGCGGCACACCGCTCCATCGCCCGAAGGGACAGACAAAGGCCGATGATGCGGATGCTCCGACATTCGGCCCTTCCCGCCTACTCGATTTTGAATTGGAAATGGCGTTTGTGGTGGGAAAATCGAACAGC
>JBFHEW010000332.1:0-4070 GCA_041583955.1 Bacteroidia bacterium
GGATTTCTTCCTTCTTATCCCGGCCGTGTCAACAAGGGTGAATTCAAATCCGAAGGCATTGTAATGTGTGTCAACCGTGTCACGCGTTGTGCCCGCCACATCCGTTACTATGTTCCGTTCTTGTCCGAGCAATGCATTGGTCAGACTCGATTTTCCAACGTTCGGTCTTCCTACGATGGCAAACCGTGGCAGCGCGGATTTCTCTTCTTCTTTCTCCGGGCTGAGGTAGGTCACCACCTCATCCAAAAGTTCGCCTGTTCCACTGCCGTTGATGCTTGAAATACAGAAATAGTCACCCAATCCAAGTCCGTAGAATTCAGTGGCATCGGCAATCCGATCGGCATTGTCAACCTTATTCACAACAAGTATGATGGGTTTCTGTGATTTCCTGAGTACTTCGGCAACCACCTCGTCCGGCCCCATGATACCGGAGGTCACATCTACCACAAACAGCAGAACCGTGGCTTCAGAAATGGCAATGTCAACTTGTTTTCTGATCTCTCCTTCAAATACATCCTCCGACCCCATCACGTATCCACCGGAGTCTATCAGGTTGAATTCAATTCCGTTCCAGGTCGATTTTCCATAGGTACGGTCTCGGGTCACCCCGCTTTGCTCGTCCACAATGGCCTGACGCTCGCCTATCAACCTGTTGAATAAGGTCGATTTGCCAACGTTTGGCCTCCCTACTATTGCTACAATATTGCTCATGTCTTCTTATTAGTAACCGAATTCTTTCAGGTCACGTTCGTTACTCCTCCAATCCTTTCTCACTTTCACCGTAAGATCCAGGTAGATCTTCTTCCGAATGAAATTTTCGATGTCGCGTCTTGCATCCGTGCCCATTCGTTTAATGGCTTTTCCGCCTTGACCGATCACGATCATTTTCTGCGATTCGCGTTCTACGAAAATGGTGGCCTGAATACGGTCCATCTTTTCTTCCTCTGTGTAATCTTCCACTACAACCTCTACAGAATAAGGGATTTCCTTTTTGTAATGCTTCAGGATCTTCTCCCGTATCATCTCCGAAATGAAGAAGCGAACAGGCCTGTCCGTCAGTTCATCCTTATCATAATATGGCGGATGAACCGGTAAATGAGGTGTCATCAGTTTGAGAAGCGATTCCGTGTTGAAATGGTGGAGGGCAGAGGCGGGCAGTATTTCAGCCTTTGGCAGAAGGGCACTCCAGTCTCCAATGCGCTGCTCCACTTTTTCCTGGTCGCTGAGGTCAACCTTATTCAATACGAGGATCACCGGCACCTTCACCTTCTGTAGTTGCTCGATCAACGATTCATTGAACGGCTCTTCAGGTTCAACGAGATAAAGGATGACATCAGAATCTTTGATGGCCGAATCGACCACCGTCATCATGTTTTCCTGCAACTTGTAGGCGGGATCCAGTATGCCAGGTGTATCCGAGAATACGATCTGGTGATCATCGTCATTCCATATCCCCAATATCCGGTGACGAGTGGTCTGTGCTTTCGGGTTTGTAATGGAAAGACGCTCACCGATCAACGCGTTCATCAGCGTTGATTTACCTACGTTCGGTTTCCCGATAATACTGACGAAACCGGCTTTGTGAGACATGGAAATTCGAGTGTGAAAAATTTGGAGTGCAAAGAAACAAATTATATATTTGTCGCCCCTTAGAAAAACAGGCTGCGCCAAGGTTGATCCGGCAGCATTAGATATATCGCGGGATGGAGCAGTTGGTAGCTCGTCGGGCTCATAACCCGAAGGTCGTTGGTTCGAGTCCAGCTCCCGCAACTTAGACCCGAGATCCGAAAGGACCTCGGGTTTTTTGTTGCTTCTTATTTAGCACGTTTGTGCCCAACGTTATAGCCGATTCCGACCCGCACCATACCCGTTGACCTGATTTCCGTTTCCGGTTCAATGCCTTCGTACGTGAACCATTTGACCACAACGCCAGCGCTGAAATCGTTGAACATGTAAAAGTTGTTGCCCAGTTGCGCATCAAACCCCAGTCCTATCATATGCTCATTCAGGAAGGATTTGTCGGGATACTTGACAATATCGAACGGTTCCAGTATAAGAACAGGGTATTTTTTTCCTCTGTTGCTGGCCGAAAACGTGGTGTGGTAGCCGAAGTAGAGATTGAAAGGGTTCTTACGCAGATTTGGGAAGTACTTGTAGCCTAAGTAAGCACCCATGATCCCAGGGCCTTCCTTCCATAGGTCGTGAACCTTCACCAAAGGCCCGACATCGATCTTGTGACCGGTTCGGTAAACCGAGAAAGTGGGAGAGAGGCCAATGCCTGCCGAAGAGATCACCGGAGCTACTTCCACTGCGAAGAAATTGGTATAGCGTTCGTACGCGTCCTGCCCAAAACTCAGTTGAGCGGTCAGAAGGAGAATGAAAAGCGAACACTTACGTTTCATAAATCTATTACGCGCATTTCGGTTTGTGGTTGTGCTGCCCGTTGCCTGAATTTAACGAATTATCGTAGATCTCGTTCGACCAATTGGTATCAGGAAACATGATCTGGAAGGCAACCAAGTTTTTTTGAACCGTTTAGCAAACGATGACTCATAGGTGAACGCTAAATGCGTGCCAATTGTTGATATTTGCCCACCGTGTTCTCGGAATAATTAATTAATTGTCAGATAGTATTGAGAGCGTCAGTAGCCGCATTCCTAGTTCTTTTTGGTCTTCCTTTAATCGGATACGCTCAGTGCGATCCGCTTTCTACGCTTTATGCAGAGAACAATGGTCAGGATGGGATCATGTTCGATATCAATGCCATTGTAGACGTGACCATTACAGGTTTTGATTTCAATATGGGAGCGGCAACGCCCTATGACATGGAGATTTATTACAAGGCGGGCACCCACGTAGGGTTTGAGATGACTCCCGGTGCATGGACCCTTGCCGGAAGTGCCGCCAACGTGATGGGAGCCGGTGTGAATGTTCCTACTCCGGTTCCGATCGTCCTGAATGTTCCGATACCGGCAGGTCAGACCTATGCCTTCTACATTACTGATACGGGCAATGCCGCCAATCTGGATTACACCAATGGTACTGTGGTAGGTGCTCTGTACGTTACAGATGGTAACATCAATATCTATGAAGGGACGGGTAAGGATTATCCATTCCTTCAGAATTTCACATCGAGAGTTCCGAACGCTACCGTGTATTACGATTGCTGCCCACAGCCGCTGCTCGTAGAGTTTGATAACAGTTGTTCCGGATTGCCTGACGGTTCCATTGAGGCAACGGGCCAAGGAGTAGGGCCGTGGGTCTATGAACTTTCAGATGTTTCTGGTGTGATTCAAACAAGTCCGCCTACGAATGGTCCGTTTACATTTGTCGGTCTCATTGAAGGGCAGTATGTCGTAAATGCGACTGATGCCAGCGGATGCACGGCCATGGAGGATGCAGAGCTTGAACCAGCGGCACCGATGATCATTGTGCCGACTGTGATCGATAATCTGTGCTACGGTGGGACAGATGGAGTCATTGACATTGTGGTGAATGGCGGAACCGCCCCGATTGACATCGGTTGGACAGATTCGTTCGGAAACGTACTTCAATTGGACCCGCAATCCAATGGCACTGCATCGTTGAATGGCCTTTCGGCCGGCACTTACCTGGTAGGAGCCATGGACCAAGCAGGATGTCAGACCACGGAGTCTATCGTTGTGTCAGAGCCAGCAACCCCACTCACGCTGACGCTCACACCAACCGACCTTACATGTTTTCAAAGCGGTAATGGAGCCATACTTGCATCTCAGAACGGAATTGCCCCATTTGATTTTGAATTGGTTGATGTGGTTGGAAACCCTGTTTCTTCAGCTACGAATGCAGGTGATCATACGTTTCAGAACCTCAATGCAGGGACTTACTTTGTAACTGCTGTTGATGCCAATGGCTGCGAGGCGACCCAGAATATACAAATCACTCAACCTAGCGCCCTTGAAGTGGAGACCTTCGTGAATCCGGTCCTTTGTTTCAACGGTAATCAAGGAGCTGCATCCATCAGTTCCATTTCGGGAGGAACAACTCCGTACGGACAAACCACTTGGAACGACCCTCTGTCTCAGGTCGGA
>JBFHEW010000333.1:0-4053 GCA_041583955.1 Bacteroidia bacterium
CAATAACTTCTGGAAGCAAGTGGTCCGTTACGATTGGGATGACTTCCAATCCTATCAGGATGATGCCTACATCATGTCTTTCAATGTTCCGCTAGAACCGGTTGTTACCGGAGACGATGCCCTTTGCGCCAGCATCGAAACGGTTTACACCGTTCCTGCCAATGGTTCTGAATATGAATTCAACGTGATAGGTGGTACGGTGATCGAAGAGACAGATTACTCCATCACAATTGTCTGGAATAATGACAGCCTCTCGGCAGTTACAGGAATCATTCAAGTAACGGAAACAGTACCGAACAACCTTAACCCAAGCAACGGAGGTTGCGTTTCGCTTACTGAGAATTATGAGGTCGAGATATGGCCATTGCCAGTGGCGTCCTTCAGCATCTCGACAGACTCCACTCTTCCTGGTGGTATCTTCGTTCATGACATCCTCGGAATGGTTGACGCCAGCATCAACACCAGTGAGTGGTATTGGGATTTCGGTGATGGCACTACCAGCACACTTACCAACCCTTACCATTCTTATTATGAAACGGGCACATACACCATTCAACTTGTTACCCGTAGTGGGTTGGAATGTCTTGACACCGTTTCTATTGATGTGAATGTGGTGGAAGGAATTATTGTACCGAACGTGTTCACACCGAACAATGACGGATGGAATGATGAATTCAACGTTAGAACGAGCGCTGTGGGACCATACAAACTGCAGATCTACAATCGTTGGGGGAATATCGTTTTTGAAAACACCTCTCCCCTTATTTCGTGGGACGGAACAACATCTGCCGGAGTTGAAGCCTCAGCAGGAACCTACTTCTTTGTGATATCAAAGGCCGAGTTACTTTCTGGAAATGCCATCAATAACGATCAGGACAACTTCAGTTTCAGAGAAACCGGTTGGCTGCAACTTATCAGATAGTACGGAAGAACCGATAAATGAAGAAAGCCTCAGGATTGAGGCTTTTTTTATGCAGAAAACTTTGCTTTGAAATCAGCGTTGAGAGTCTCGATATAATCGAGCAGCGCCTCCTTCCCATCGCTCTTTTCGGCCGATGTCAATACCTGAAGTGGTAATTCATCCCAGGTTTCGAGCATCTTATTCCTGTACTTCTTAAGCTTCTGGTCGATCTCACTCCGTTTCAGCTTATCGAGCTTTGTGAATACCATTGTGAACGGAATGCCCGAAACACCCAACCACTCCATGAACTCCAGATCGATCTGCTGCGGAGCATGTCTGATATCGACCAGAACGAAGACGGTTACAAGATTCTCACGCTGTAGAATATAGTCCGAGATCATCTTCTCGAACTTCTTCTTCTGCGCAGGCGGAACCTTAGCATATCCGTAACCTGGAAGATCAACCAGATACCAGGCTTCGTTCACTAGGAAATGATTTATCAGTTGCGTCTTTCCTGGGGTAGAACTGGTTTTGGCCAGGTTCTTCCGGCCCATTAACATATTTATAAGAGAAGACTTTCCCACATTGGAACGTCCGATGAACGCAAATTCAGGCCGGTCCGGTTTGGGACACTTGCGCATGTCCGAGTTGCTCATCACAAACTCGACATCTTTTATTACCATGACCTTACTGCTTAAGTACGTGTTTATCAAGCCAAGGCGAAAGGATCGCATTGAATTGCTTCGGGTGCTCCATCATAGGTGCATGCCCACATTTATCTATCCAATGCAACTCTGAATATGGGAGCAGCTCGTGGAACTCCTCTGCCACTTCTGGTGGAGTAACACCATCATTCCTTCCCCAGATAAGACAACTTGGAACCGTAATACTGGGAAGTTCGTCTCTCATATTGTGACGAATGGCCGATTTGGCAATGGCCAATACGCGGATCAACTTGTTCCTATCGTTTATGATCCCGAATACCTCTTCAATCAGACTATCGGTGGCATTAGCCGGATCATAAAATGTATCGGCCACTTTCTTCCTGATGTACTCCCTATCTTCTCTTCTGGGGAACGAACCACCGAAGGCATTCTCATACAAACCCGAACTCCCTGTCAGCACCAAAGCCTTCACCTTTTCCGGATGCGAGACGGAATAGACCAACGATACATGGCCACCAAGCGAATTCCCGAGCAAGGTGAACTCATTGAACCCCTTGAACACCACAAACTCATGGATGTAAGCGGCCAATTCCTTTACGTTGGTCTTCAAAAGCGGCAGATCGTAGATAGGCATGATGGGTATAACCACCCGATACTTCTTGGAGAATTCGTCCAGCACATCCTGAAAATTACTGAGAGCACCGAATAGCCCGTGCAACACCAACAACACAGGACCGTCTCCCTGCTCAATGTATTTATGTCCTGATTCCTCTTTCAACACTGCGATTGACGCTTTCGCCAAAATTAACCAAAAATGAGGGGGAGCAATTTCAAATAAATCAACCGGAAAATGGTTCGGTTATCAACATCACTACCACTTTCTACCACCATCTTATTCATACTAAAATGTACGTAAACTGCGTTAATTCGTAACCTTTCGGTACTTTTGAACTATAAAGTTTTCAACAGTTGTGGTAAACTGTGGTAAAGAGTGGTAGATAATCCATTACTTTACCTGATAAATTCCAGTATTAGTGACCAACATCATCGGCACATATGAATGCAAAGTGGACGCCAAGGGCCGACTCATGCTACCTACAGCATTGAAGAAGCAATTGATGTCTCAGCTCGAAAGCGGCTTCGTTCTGAAGCGCGGCATGTTCGAGAAATGCATTGAACTGTACCCGATGAATGAGTGGAATGACAAGATGAGTAAGGTGAACAGACTGAATCGGTTTGTACGCAAGAATGTCGAGTTCATCCGCCTGTTCACTGCTGGGGTGAGGATCGTTGAGCTTGATGCCACGGGCCGATTGCTGATTCCTAAGGACCTCATAGGATTCAGTTCGATCACCAATAGCATCGTTCTTGCAAGTGCCGGTACCTATGTGGAAATATGGGACAAGGACGCTTACGAGGAGAAGTTGAGCAATCCTGAAACAGACATTGCCACACTGGCTGAAGAAGTCATGGGCAGCCTAAAAGACGGGGCTGATGACCTACCATGACCCCGTCCTGTTACAGGAGTGCATTGACGGCTTAAAGATCGATCCCAATGGGATTTACGTGGATCTGACCTTCGGAGGAGGCGGTCATTCACGAGAGATTTTGAAGCACTTGAAGGGCGGACATCTGTACGCCTTCGATCAGGATAAAGACGCACAAATGAACCTGCTACAGGACGAACGTTTCACTTTCATTCCACACAACTTCAGGTTTGTGCGAAACTTCCTGCGCTATTTCAAAGCCATACCTGTTGATGGTGTATTGGCAGACCTCGGCATCTCCTCTTTTCAAATAGACGAGGCCAGTCGCGGTTTCAGCACGCGTGCAGACGGACCGCTGGACATGCGCATGTCAGACGGCATTGAGCTTACGGCAAAAACCGTCATCAACGAATATCCTGCAGAGGAGCTCTCGCGCATTTTCAGGGACAACGCAGACCTGAACGAAGCATGGAAACTAGCCAAGACCATTGTGGCATCCCGAGGCGTTGCTCCTATCGGAACCATTGAACAGTTCAAGGCAGTGATCCTTCCGATCGCCCCAAGAGGAAAAGAGAACAGTTTCATGGCGCGGGTATTCCAGGCCATTCGGATAGAGGTGAACGATGAGATGAAGGCGTTGGAGGAAATGCTTTCAGAGATGCCGAACATATTGGCCGAAGGAGGCCGATTGGTGGTCATCTCCTATCACTCGTTGGAAGACCGCTTGGTGAAAAACCTGGTGAGGAGCGGAAACATTGATGGCAAGATGGAAAAGGACTTCTTCGGGAAACCGCTGGTGCCATTCAACGCCATCTCAAGGAAACCCATCATTCCTACCGATGAGGAAATAGAGCGCAACCCGCGGGCCAGAAGTGCGAAACTGAGAATTGCAGAAAAAGTGAAATGAGTAAGGAACCGGAAAATACAACAGAAGAGAGAGGCGTTGCCAAGCGCATTCTGAGTGTGCTTGACGGAAGCTTTCTGACGCGTGACAACGTGA
>JBFHEW010000334.1:0-4052 GCA_041583955.1 Bacteroidia bacterium
AGCAATGGTTTGAGCTGCTCGGTCTTCAATCTCCTATCTATCTTAAGCTGCTCTATCTTAAATCGGATCTGTTGCAGGTACGGATGATATGCAACCAAGCTATCCATTCTGTCCAATAGCACACCTTCCATGGTACTGAGTTCCACTTCCGACCGTGCCATGGGAGCAGTCTGCTCATCCAATTCCATCGGTATCTGACCGTTCTGCCAGAGATAGATACTGAGCAGCGCTGCTGCATTCTTCAGGTCAAGGCGTGCCTGTTGCAACGCCAACTGTCTGTTCTGTACCTGAATGCCTGCTTCAATCGTGTCGATGGCAGAGCGGTCGCCCGCAGTCACCTCCATCTTGACCGAACGGTACCTGAACTCGGCCAAACTCAGGGCTTCTTCGTAAACCTGCAGCACCTGGTACTCCTTGAACCACTTCCAATAGGCCATACCGGCTTCGTAGAGCAGTTCATTCAATAGTAGCCGCTGTTCCACAATTGCGCTTTCGCTGAATATCTGTGCCTTGCGCAGTTCTGCCCTTCTTTCATCAATGAACAGTCCTCTACCGACAGGAAGCGATACGCCTGCATACACCAACCCTCCTCCGCTGGTACTGTTCTCTGGATTGAGGTACACGCCTCCGTTCTGCTCATAGCCTGCAGACACCTCAATTCCGAACCAAGTGGGCACTTTAAGTCCAGCATCGATCAAACTGTAGTATTGATCTCCTTTGAAATACTTCTGACCGATGTCGGTTCCGATCTTAGGGTCAAACCCACCGCGGGCCATCTGCACGGTTGCCTCCCCTTTTTTTCTCATCAGGTTGGCCTGCACTGCCAATGGATGGTGCTGTAGAACAATGGCATTGAAATCGTCAAAACCCAACCGACTCTGGATATTCTGCGCAAAGGCATTTGCAGACACCGATAGGATCAATACGAACAGAAGTCCTCTCACTTGGAATTGTTTTTTGCGTTAACCTCTGAACCTGGTTCTGGCTTGTAGTAATCCGGTGGGAAACCATTTATCTGTCGCCACAACTCATACCAGATCGGAACATCTTTCAGCAAGAGCATATTCGTGGCTCCGGCACCTACACGCAGTGCCTCGGGCCAGGCATGGTCTTCGGGATCTGGCGCCACCAACACCCGGTATTTCCCATTGTCGCTAATGAAATTGTCTATCGCAAAGATCTTTCCGCCATAGGTTCCGTAGCTCGTGTTGGGCCATCCGGAAAAGACGATGGCCGGCCAACCGTCAAACTGAATTCTCACGGGCGCACCCTTTTGTAAGAGGGGTAGATCGATGGGTTTCACATACATGGCCACGGCCAGATCGTAATCGGCAGGCATGATGCTTACGATGGGGGTTCCTTCCTTCACGGTTTCACCGATTCCGGATTGAATGGCTTTGGTGATGTAGCCATCCTGAGGTGCGGTTATGTAGTACATTCCTGTTCTCACTGAATAATTCATGTACTGGTTCTGCAGTTTGGTCACCACCGCTTCGGCATCGTACATGCTACTCATGGCCGTGTATTTTTCGGATTCGGCCTTTGCAATTTCATCGCGATACTGCGCCTGTATGGAAACAAGCTCCACCTCTGCATTGATCAGTTCATTCCTGCTGGTGAGGAGTTTATTCTCGCCAGAGATCATTTCGGCCTGCGCCTTTTGCATGGAGTTGCGCTTGTTTTCCAGCTCGGTCAGCGACTTGAGACCACTATCATAGAGCCCTTGAAAACGCTCAAACTGCGTCTTGGCGATCTCGAAGTTGATCTTGTAAGCCTGATAGTCCATACTGTCTGCCACCACCTTGAGCTGAGCCTGTTTGTATTTGTTCTTGGTCTGCTTCAGTTTGAGGGCTGCGGTCTGCACCAAGGCATCAACCTGCTGGTCCAATGCCTTCACCTTCTCCATGTATGAGCCTACCGACATCTCCTTTGCCTTTAGTTGCTCTTGGGTCCGGCCCAACAACTGAGGATCGAAGTACTCATCCTTCACCTCTGAAATGAACAGGATGGTATCTCCCTTCTCCACAAAATCACCTTCCTGCACAAACCACTTCTCTATTCTACCGCCAATAACCGAATGAATGGTCTGAGGGCGTTGATCGGGCTTCAGCGTGGTCACGTTCCCGCCTGCACGGATGTTCTGAGTCCATGGAACGAACATGAAAAGGAAGGAAATACCGAAAAAACTGTAGAGCGTTTTGCGCAGCACCTTGGTAGACACACGTGCCTCTGCATCTCGCAGCGACCGATATCGGCTTCGGTCCACATACTTATTGATCGATACGTTTGATATATTGAGCATGAAATGAAATTCTATTGTGTGAATTGTCCGTTCCTCATTTGAAGCACCCTGTCTGCCTTGGTGTGGAAATAATGATCGGAAGAGACCGCTACAATGGTCCATTTGTTTTCCGGTCTAACGAGAAAATCGATAATGGAAACACGCTCTGTCTCGTCCAAATGCTCCAGTGCATCCTCTAGCAGGAGTAGCTTCGGTTTATCAGCAATACTTCTTGCAAGCAGCAGTTTCTGCACCACACTTCGTGGCAGTTTCTTGCCCTGAGGATCAATGGTGGAGTCGTATCCGTTCGGAAGCTTCTGTATGAAATCCTCTAGCTTCAGTTCCTTCACCGCCCAACGAACGTTTTCAAACGATGCGCCATCCCGTCCCATGCTGATGTTCTCGTATACCGTCCCATCAAATAGTTGCTCCTGTGCCAGACAATCACCGATTTCTGACCGCAACGCCATGAGATTGAGGTTTCCGATGGGGAGGCCGTTGTAATTGACCGATCCGGAGCGGACGCTGTAGAGACCCGCGATTATCTGAAGTAGCGTGCTCTTACCAGAGCCGTTGGGACCGTTGACAACCAATCTTTCTCCACCTTTTATAGATAGGGAAAGCCCATTCAGTATGCGCTTATCACCATCAGGATAGCTGAATTCAACTTGGTTCAGATCAACCGTCATTCCAGCCTCACTTGGCTTACAGATGGAATCAATGCCTTGGGTCCTTTCCATTTCGAGGTCGGTAACCTGACCTATCTTCTCCAATGCTGTCAGTACATCGTAGATGCTTTCCATGCTCATGACCAGCTTTTCAACAGAGGCCATTACGAGCAAAATGATGATCTCTGCCGCCACGAACTGCCCAATGTTCATCAGCTGCTGCATGACCAGTATACCGCCCATTGCCAGTAGCCCGGCAACGATCATCGCCTTAAATACCACCATCAGCGAATATTGCTGCACCAACACCCTGAAATGACTTTCTCTTGCGCCCAGGTAAGCACCTACCTCCTTGTCCATTTTCGACAAGGGCAGTTCGGTCCTGCCTGCCAGTTTGAAGGTCGTTCCGGTACGAGCCAACTCCTCCAACCAATGCGCTACCCGATACTTGTACTTCGACTCAACGAGACTCGTTTCCAGACCAGGTTTGCCCGTGAATCTGAATATGGCGAATACGAGGATAATGAGAATGAGACTGAAAAGGATGAAGAAAGGGTGATAGAGGGAAAGCAGGATCAGTCCGAAGAGCACTTGGAGCACTGCCGTGGAAAAATCTATCAGGATCTTCGGGAGCCCTTTCTGAACTGTTAACGTATCGAAGAAACGATTCATCAGCTCAGGTGCGTAATGCGAGTAAATGGCCTCCATTTTAACCTTCGGGATCCTGTACGCAAACTCAAATGCCGAACGCGCAAAGATCTTCTGCTGGAGGTTTTCCGTAATGCGCAGTTGCGCTATCTGAAGCACTCCGGTTGCAGTTACGCCAAGCACCACTACCACCACGAGCACAACCCATGCGGTGCTCACCTGACCACCTTGTATCAGGTTGACGATGGCTTGGATTCCTAACGGAAGCGAAAGATTGATGAGTCCGTTGAAGACCGCATATACATACACATTCCGGATTTCCTTCCTATCAGGGTGCAGCAACCTCCAGAATCGTTTCACCGGAGTCAATTGAGATGTGTTATCCATCAGTTTTTTCTTATCGCTTTAAAGATCGTATCGATGCAAAAGTCCGTAACAAAATCTTCTCCCTCAAT
>JBFHEW010000335.1:0-4038 GCA_041583955.1 Bacteroidia bacterium
AGGCAAGCTGCTTCTCAATTGTTTCTTTGCACATGTCGCAAACGGCCGAGGTCTGAATTTCCACGGTTTCAATGGTTTTCTGTGCGAACGCCATATTCAACGAAAGTGTGGCGATCAATGTCATTAGTAATGTTTTCATTTCAGTTCTCTGTTTAACGTTAAACGTAGGGGTTTGCCGCGGCAAACCCTTACTTCAATCTATATCGTAATCCTAAGTACGGGTTAATGCCCATCTGAGAGCCCCACGCAAGTGCAGCATCAAAGAATGGGCCGTAAGGGTCATTGGCTGCAATAATGGCATCTTTCTGACGGAAGTTGGTCAGGTTTTCAGCACCAACGTAGAGGTCGAACCATTTGAAGCGTTTGGTCACCTGCATGTTCATGGTAAAGAACCATGGCGACTCTGTTTCCAATCGGTACTCCGCAGGATTTGTTGCAGTAGACGGAATTCGAGATGGTCCGTTCACGTTCCCGGTAAGGTCGAACTGCCACTTGTTGAAATTGGTGGCATAACTCAGCGTGGCGAGGAATTTGTGCTGCATGGTAAGCATTCTGCGCTGCAACTGACCGTTGGTAGTTGTCCATACATCGTTCCATTTGTACGCCATTTTCACTTCAAACCGTTTTACGGGCTCGTACGTGATGTCTGCCTGAACCGCGTTGGAATACGAACGCCCTTTCAGGTTGTAAACATTAGCGGTCTGCGCACCGGCATCGAGGTCAACAATCACCTGATTTTCGAAGTCGGTTCTGTAATAACTACCGTAAACAGAGGCGTTGCGACCCAGCACTTTGAACTGATGCGATGCGCTGAAACCGTAGTTCCACGATACCTCTGCCTGAAGATCTTCCAGCACGTTCACCTGCCGTGAATTGGCCAGGAGCGAACTGCTTTCTGCAAACACGTTCGAAGCGCGGTAACCTCTGCCACCGGTCAATCGGAGAACCGTGTTCTCGGTCGGATTGTACTTCAGATGCAAGCGTGGCGTGTAAAACCAACCGAAATAGCTGTTGTAGTCGGCACGGAAACCGGCCACGGCCGAAAATTTCGTGTCGATGATGAAGGTGTACTCGGCAAACGCACCAGGCACCAACTCTTCACGCACGAATGAGCTATCGTTATATGCTTGGTCGAAATTGTCGTAGTTGAAAGACAGCCCTGCCTTCAGCTGATGCTTGTCCTCATTCCAACCTTTCATCCAGATCAGGTTTGAGTTGATGCTTTTCTGTACGCCATCATAGGTTTTTAGCCCGAAATAGGATTGCTGGTCGTGATAGCGCCAGTTGGTGATCAGTGCCAAACTCATGTCCTTTCCACTAAAAACGTAGCCCGTTTTGCTATGCACATTCGCTAAGCGATTGGTGATCTCGATACCGTAAGGTTTGTTGATCGCAACGCCTTCGTTAGGCCGGAATCCGACCTGACCTCCAATTTTATTGTCATAGAGTCCGTGGATCACGATCTGCCCCATGATGTTCTTGCCGGTGAATCGCCAGCGGTTGAAAACGTTGTATTGCTGCGACCGAGGCATATCAAGAAAACCATCCTTGTTCATGTCGTTTTCGCGAAGAATGGTACTGGCGTGAGCGTTGATGTTCATGCCTACTTTCTCGTTGAAAACATAGCCCGATTGGATGTTTGCTTCAATTCGTCCACCCGTGTTTCCGTACACGTTCACGAACAACTTTTCGGCCTGATCGGGTTTGAAGTACTCGAGATTTATCTGCCCAACCATGCTTTCGTATCCGTTGGAAACAGAGCCGGGTCCTTTTATGATCTGTATGCTCTCGATCCAGGTGCCGGGCACAAAGCCAAGCCCGTAATTGGAAGAGAGCCCACGGATGAGCGGTACATTCTCTGTCTGTATCTGTGTGTAAACACCATCTAAGCCGAGCATCTGAATTTTCTTGGCTCCTGAAACGGCATCGGTGAAAACCACGTCCACCGAAGCGTTGGTCTCGAAGCTTTCACTCAGATTGCAGCACGCAGCCTTGGTCAGTTCCATACTGCTGATGTTTTCGGCAATTACGGGGTCAAGCAACATGAAACTGCTGCCCTGTTGCCGTTCGGTTACGGTCACCTCACTTAATTGGACAGATGGCTTGAGAAGAACTTTAATGGCCTTCTTGTCGCTTTTCACCAAAACGGTGTCTGATTCGTAACCGACAAAGCTTGCCACCAACTTGGCAGGGAATGCATCCGGAGTAGCAATACTGAACTCACCGTTCGCATCGGTTGCCGTTCCGATCGTAGTGCCCAGCCAAAAAACGCTGGCGCCAATGAGAGATGTGCTTTCGGTTTCTCCTTTTTCCTGAACGGTTCCTCGGACTGTTTGTCCTCGGGCGTTGAATATGATGAGCGCTTGCAATAATGCAAGCAGAACTATTTTTTTCATGATTACAGTTTTTGATTAGGAAATCGTTGCTCCGCAAACGAATGGGAGTCATCAAAACTGTGGTATCAGATAAGGTAGGTTTCGAGTAGGATGTGCCGCTCTACCGAGGGTAGAATATCCGGTTCTTCAACGAGATGAAGGCAGCGGCTTTCAGCGCACTTGGATTCAGCAAACAATTCCTTTGCAGGAATATATCTGAAAGCAGAGGCAAGTGGCTTCGTCTTGGTTTCGGATGATGTGGCAGGCACATCGTCCTTGAAATAGAAGCTGTCATAATCGCAACAAGACCGTGAGAAGCCGTAGTCGTCACCGGAATCACAAACATCAGAGCAACTTTCAATGGGCTTGTTAATGGCCAGTTTATGTTCGCCACTCATTCCGCAAACCATATGGTCCACGAAAATGCCCATGCTGCTCAGAAGTACAAGCAATGACAATACGAATGATGATATGGCTTTCAGCACTTTCACGTTGCAAAGATACGAATCTTATACGCCAAGGTTTGTTCGGAAGAGTTTAACGGCAATGGCCAATAGGATGATCCCGAACACTTTCCTTAATACATTGATTCCGCCTTTTCCTAAGAAACGCTCAATATGCCTGGTTGTTTTAAGAACCAGATAAACCAGCCCGATATTGATGAAAATGGCGACCAGAATGTTGATTACTTCATATTCTGCACGAAGGGATAGTAATGTGGTCAGGGTACCTGCCCCAGCAATGAGCGGAAAAGCCAACGGAACCACCGAAGCAGTGGAAGGGCTGTCGTCTTCCTTATAAAGTTGAATGCCTAGGATCATTTCTAAAGCAATGAAAAAGATGACCAATGAACCGGCAATGGCAAAATCGCTCACACCGATGCCGATCAAATTAAGCATGCTCTTTCCGATGAATAGGAATACAACCATTAGCACGAGGGCAACAATGGTTGCAAGACCGGACCGTATGTGTCCGTTCTTCTGTCGTAGCTGAATGATGACCGGTACGCTGCCAATGATGTCGATGACAGCAAAAAGGATCATTGTGGCAGTTACGATCTCTTTGAAATTCAAATGCATGGCCTGTTTTTTAAATGGCGCGCAAAAGTAGATTTCGTGTGTTGCTGAGCAACCCTTTAAATGTTAAAAGACTGTTAACCGAACAATTGGGCGAAAACGTCATTGACCTTTGATACTGCCACCACCTCAATTCCCTTGGTTTTCATCACATTGGCATCTGCGTTCCGCTTGGAAATGAAGATGCGCTTCATTCCCATTTTGGAGGCCTCCTCAATGCGTTGCTCAATGCGGTTGACTGGACGGATCTCTCCGCTGAGGCCCACTTCTGCCGCAAAGCAATTGTCTGGCTGTATAGGCAGATCGGCATTGGATGACAGGATGGCGCAGATAACGCCAAGGTCCATTGCCGGGTCATCCACCTTCAACCCGCCCGTGATATTCAGGAAAACATCTTTCGATCCCAGATTGAAGCCGCAGCGTTTCTCCAGAACCGCAAGAAGCATGTTCAATCTACGCATGTCAAAGCCGGTGCACGACCGCTGTGGTGTTCCATAAACAGCCGAACTTACCAATGCCTGGGTTTCTATCAGCATCGGGCGTATGCCTTCCAGCGTAGCTGAAATGGCCACACCGCTCAACGATTC
>JBFHEW010000336.1:0-4026 GCA_041583955.1 Bacteroidia bacterium
TGAATTTGAGTGGTTCGATCTTTCAGGCCGTATCATTCATACTCAATCTTTCGGCACCGTGCGCGCAAACGTATCTTTGACATTGGACAAACCAACTCATTCTGGCGTGAAATTGATGCAGATGAGAAGTAACGGGATAACGAAGACCTGGAAGTTGTTCTGATCAGAGCTTCACGAACTGCTCCACATCCTTCTTGGTAATGGTCTTTCCTGATAGAATGACCAACCTCTCCACCACGTTGCGTAACTCACGGATGTTACCTGTCCAGTTGTAATCCTGCAATTCCTTCATGGCATCGGCCTCAATGGCCTTCTTGGCAACTCCCTGCTCGTCACAGATCATCCCAAGAAAATGGTCTACCAACAACGGAATATCATCCTTCCTATCGTTGAGAGCCGGCACCTGAATAAGTATAACGCCTAACCGGTGATAAAGGTCTTCCCGGAAATTACCCGCCTCAATCTCTTTCCGAAGATCTTTGTTGGTTGCGGCAATCACACGCACATCTACCACGATCTCCTTTTCCCCTCCTACTCTGGTGATCTTTCCTTCCTGCAATGCGCGTAGCACCTTTGCCTGTGCAGAGAGGCTCATGTCACCGATCTCATCCAGGAAAAGCGTTCCGCCTGAAGCGGTTTCAAAGTTTCCTTTCTTCTGCTTGATGGCCGATGTAAAAGCACCTTTTTCATGCCCGAACAGTTCGCTCTCGATCAGTTCAGAAGGTATGGCGGCACAGTTCACTTCTATCAGCGCATTTTCAGCACGTTCGCTTTTCTCATGCAGCGCCCTCGCAACCAATTCCTTACCCGTTCCGTTCGGCCCGGTAATAAGCACCCGTGCATCGGTGGGAGCCACTTTCTCTATCATGTCCCGAACCTTGTTGATACCGGCCGATTCTCCGATCATCTCATAGTTCTTGCTGACTTTTTTCCGAAGTTTCTTGGTCTCTGCAACAATTTCGGTCCTATCGAGCGCATTGCGTACAGAAACAAGAAGTCGGTTCAGATCCAATGGTTTTGGAATGTAATCGTAGGCTCCGTGCTTCAATAGGTCAACAGCGGTCTCAATGTCGCCATGACCAGAGATCATTACCACCGGAGTATCGGGCGCAAGCAGCATGATACGCTCGAGCACCTCATTCCCATCCATCTTAGGCATTTTGATGTCGCAAAGAATGACGTCATACTTGCCACCTTTCACCTTCACCACACCCGAAAGACCATCTTCGGCCTCATCTACCTGAAACTTCTCGTATTCGAGTATTTCTCGGATAGCATTACGGATACTTCTCTCATCATCAATTATCAGAATCTTAGGCATGGCAATTACAGGTTACGAATGGGTTACGAATATGCGAAACAGAGTTCAGCGAAGCTAATCCGACTTGATCCTCTGGTTGGCTTTAAGGCTTTCAACCTTCTCAAATACGGTTTTCCAGTACTCGATGAAGCACTCCTTCCTTCAGCGCGTAGCTCGACAACAATAATCTTTCCAAACCGCAATGACTCAACACCCATTGCACCATGTACGATGCGAGATGGATGGTGTCAACCCGCATCTCCACCAGTCCGGGCACGGCCTTCCGCGTATCATAGTCTGCCTTTATCAATTTCTGATGCAGGCTTCTCAGATCATTCAGGTCGAACTCTTCTCGAACCACGGAACTTGCCAATTGTGTTGAACCTTGTGCGGCCCATATCATCTCGATGAAACTATCAAAGCTACCGGACGAACCTATCAGCGTACTCACGTTGAACTCGTTGCACTTTCCGATCAACTCGTTCAATTGTGAAGCAAAGAGGTCATTCAGATTGTCGAGGTCCGATTCCGATACGGGGTCTTCCGGTTCCAACATTTGCAATATCCTGGAAATCCCTAGTCGGTAGCTTTTCATCCAACGTACACCTGTCTTGTCAGCAATGATGAATTCTGTGCTACCTCCACCGATATCCATGATCACCATCGGTTCGTCTCCGAAAGGAATGGCAAGATCAACGCCTTCGTAAATGAGGCGGGCTTCCTCTAGACCATCAATGATGCTGATGTCCAGACCAAGCTCATCCTTCACCGCTGCTACGAACTCAGCACCATTTGACGTGCTTCGGATTCCGGAAGTGGCAAATGCCAGGGTTTTCTCGCATTCATGTTGCTCAATGATCCCGAGGTATTCGGCCAAGGCATCCTTGGCACGCTGAATAGGTGCGGCCAGCAGTTTACCTGCAATCATGGCACCTTCCCCGATCTTGACGGCCTTCTTCGTGTTGAATACCGATCGATACTCGCCCGAAGAAAGGACATCTACAATAAGCAGATTGAACGTATTGGTACCTAGGTCAATGACGGCTACTCGCATATCAATGATACCTCAACCACTTCCAAAGCTCCTTGTAGGTGATCTTCTTACCGTACATGAGAATGCCGGTGCGATAAATGCGGCCTGCAAGCCAGGTGGTTGCGATAAACCCTATGACCAGAAGCGCCATGGAAAGCCCGAGTTCCCAGTAAGGCACTCCGAATGGGATGCGCACCATCATGATGATGGGGGAAGTGAAAGGAATGATGGATAGCCAGAACGACATGGGGCTCTCAGGATTGTTGATGACCACCTGAGCCATGACGAAGGAGAAAATGATGGGTGCGGTTATGGGCAGCATGAACTGTTGACTGTCTGCTTCGTTGTCTACCGCAGAGCCCACCGCGGCAAACAATGCCGAGTAGATCAGGTAACCTCCGAGGAAATAGAATAGAAAACTGAACAGAATGATCGGGAACTCGATCTGTTTGATGCTGTCAAAAACCTCATCAAATGCCTCTTGATTGAGCTCAGCAGCAACGGCTTCGTCACTGTCGGGGGCAAATTGCTGCGTGGTGTTCATGGCTTCCTCAATGCTCGTTGGCGCATCTTTGGCAAAATGGTTCTCTACCATTGACTTTCCCACGGAAATGAATGCCGTGGAAAGAACGATCCAAAGTAGGAACTGAGTGAGTCCCACCAATGCGATGCCGATGATCTTGCCCATCATCAGCTCAAACGGTTTTACCGATGAAATGATGACCTCAATGATGCGACTTGTCTTTTCCTCTATTACGCCACGCATCACCTGCACGCCATACAAGAAGATGAACATGTAAATAAGGATGCCGCTGAACATACCCACAACCATGCTCAGTTCCGTGTTGCTCTTGCTTTCCTCGCCTACCTCATCCAACTTTTTCGTTATCAACCTGACGTTGGTCTTTGCGGCTTCAATGGTGGCTTGATCGATACCCGATTTAGCCAATTTGAACTTTTCAATGTCGTTCTCAATGGTATTTTCGATGTATCGGATGACGTTTATGCCCGGCTGCTTATCATATATCAGTTGAATACCGTTAGGGGTAGACATGATGTTCTTGTGGATGTACAGCACCGCATCAAAATCATCACTGGCCACCACCTGACTTTTCGCACTGTCCAATCCTACTTCCGGAAAAAAGAAATGGATGTTTTCGGTATCCGTCATGCGGTTATTGAACAGATAGCTGTCGTCAATGACGAGGATGTTCGCTTGGTCTTCGTCATTCATTGCCATCCAGACCGGCACGATCATCAGAGCCGCCATAAGGATGGGGCCAAGGATGGTCATTACGATGAACGACTTCTTGCGAACGCGGGTCAGGTATTCCCGCTGTATGATAAGTCCGATCTTGTTCATGGCTTCAAGTGTTCCTTATTGTATCTCTCCACAGCCTGTATGAATATGTCGTTCATGCTCGGTATCACTTCATGGAAACCTCGTACCTCAACAGTTCTCATGATATTGCCAAGAAGTTGGTTTGTTGTGGCACCATTCAAGAGTCTTACAGTGGCATCCATATGGTCGCCTTCGGGCCCGTGATCGATGAGTTCGCCATAAGTGCCCAGAGATGCGCTCAACTGCATCATCGAACCCTGAAAATCAATATTGTATGTCTTGGTACGGAAGCGGTTCCTAACCTCTTTCACGTCTCCTTCCAGGATCACTTTGGAGTTGTTGATAAGCGCA
>JBFHEW010000337.1:0-4021 GCA_041583955.1 Bacteroidia bacterium
ACCAACACCGGACTTGCTTTCCCTATGGGTATCGGTCTGCGTTACAAATTCGGACGGATGTTCCATGCTGATATCAGTGCAACGTACTATTGGAGTCTGACCGATCATTTGGACGCTTATAAGAATGGTAAACAGACAGACCATTTCCTATTCACCTCTGTTGGATTCGCATACCACATTGCGGCCAAAAAGCAAAAACCGGATTCAAGCCAGTACGACAGTTTCGATTTCCTCGCGCTTGACAATGCGGATGACGATGGAGATGGCGTGATAAACATAGAAGACCTCTGTGCCAATACACCGGCCGGACCTGTTGACGCTTTCGGATGCCCGCTCGATTCTGATGGTGACGGTGTTCCTGATTACCGAGATGCAGAAACGTCTGCGGAAGGAGCTTTGGTGGATGCCAATGGGGTGACCATCGATCCTGATTTCATCGTACTGCCAGACACCAATGCAGTGGCCCACGCCATCATCTACGAAGCTTACCCAACAATGGAATTGGCACGCGTGGGTAATTACTACTCATTTGAAAAGCCTAAGGAAGAAGAGAAATCCAAGGCTTTAGGAGACTTTACCGTTGTTGACAGAGACAAGGACGGATTCATATCAGCCGATGAGATAACGTGGGCTATTGATGCTTTCTTTGAAGGGGAACTTGATTTCTCTGCAGCGAAACTTCATGACCTCATCGATTTCTTCTTCGACCAATAGGCCTGAGATGCAAAACAGAATTACTCTCCTTCTGATTCTTACCGGTTTCGGTTTCTTCGGTTACGCACAGAATTCCGAAGATGCTGCCGCAGAAGCTGGATCCGATCGCGCATCGCGCGATTCTATCCGAACGGCCAGAAAAGCGTGGAATCAGGAAAACACGATCTATAAGCCCATCATCGGACTCGGAGCCGGTTTTTTCAACTATTTCGGTGAGATCAACAATAATGAAAGAATCAACCCTCTCATTAACAATTATGGTTTCCAAGCAAGTGTCATCAAGAACTTCAGCCCATCTTTTGGAGTTCGGTTTGACGTTGCTTACGGTAAGATCACTGCAAGAGAACGGTCGCTGGAATCGAATCGCAATTTCAGCACCGATATCATTGCGTTCAATGTTCACGCCACCTACAATTTCGCAGGAATACTTCGGCCCAACAGGTTTTTGAACCCGTTCATTTCTGTAGGAGTTGGTGCCATTAATTTTGATGCCAAAGGCGACCTGAAAGATGAGAATGGAGTGGCATACAACTACTGGAGCGATGGTACGCTGAGAAGCTTACCGCAACCGGCCGATGGAACCAACGAACCAGCAGCGCAAATCCTACGGGCTGACTATGTATATGAAACAGACCTGAGAAAAGCCAACTTGGATAGCCTTGGCAACTACAAGCAATTCGCACTGGCTTTGCCGTTCACTTTCGGACTGCACTTCAAGGTCTCACCACGTTCGGCCATTCGTCTAACTTCCACCTTCTCTTATGCGTTCACCGACCTCATCGACAACTACACGAGAGACGGTATAGAAGGACGGAAAGGGAATAAGGCGAACGATATGTTCATGTTCACTTCCGTTTCGTACCACTTCGATTTCTTCAGCAAGAAAAAGGAAAAGAAGACACCGTTTGACGACATGGAATTCTTTGCAATGGATGCGAACACCGATTCTGATGGTGATGGCATCCCGGACGTTTCAGACTATTGCCCAGAAACTCCTACCGGAATCAAAGTAGATACAAAAGGTTGCCCGATCGACTCGGATGCCGATGGTGTAGATGACCTGAAAGACGAAGAACCTGGTACCGATGCTAACCTGAATGTGAATAAGGTCGGAGTTGGACTTACCGATGAGATGCTGAATTACAGACCTGAAGACACGTTGGCAACTGTGCGCGCCAGAATGTTTGAGGTTTACCCGGACATGGCAGAAATGTACAACTCCTCTAAGGGTGATAGGTTGAGTAAAGAGCAACTGTTGAACGAGATCATGAATGATTCTCCGTATGCGCTGGCCGATCAGAACGGTGATGGGATCATCAGTATAAATGAAGTATACAGCGCCATTGACCGATACTTTGATGGAGAACTGGATGTGAACGCTACGTACATTACGGGACTTATTGACTACTTCTTCGATCAATAACAAAAAATAATACCTTAGTCACCCATATAGAATCTAAAATGAACAGCATGATCAAAAGATCGACAATCTTTTCAGTAGCAGCCCTCCTGTTCTCAGGAAGTCTGATGGCTCAAGTAGCAGTTAAAACCAAACTACCTGCTACCGCAGCACCAGGAGGAACCTTCACGGTGGAGATAAATGTTGCGAAAGGCGATGTTTCAGGGTTTGCTAAACTACAGCAACAACTACCTCCAGGTTTCACTGCTGAGGCAATGGAAACTGCCAACGCCACGTTCTCCTTCAAAGATCAGAAGGTCAAGTTCCTGTGGATGGCATTGCCTAATGACGACTTCAAGGTATCTTACAAGGTAGCCGTTGACGCTTCGCTCAGCGGAAATCAGATCATCGATGGAACCTTTGCCTACATCAAGGACAACGAGACAGAGAAACTTGTAATACCGAAGGATATCATTGCCATTCAGGCAAACCAAGCAGAAGCTGCAAAGCAAGCTGCAATGGACAAGATCCTTGCTGACCAGCAGGCTAAGATCGATGCTGCAAATGCCGCTAGAGAACAAGCAGCCCCTGTAGAAGAGACTGCGACCGATGTAGTGGCTGCCGAAACAAAAGCAACTGAATCAACTGCAGCGAAAGCCGAGAAAACAGCAGAGCCTGTAGCGGAAACTGCCGTTGATAACTCAACAGAACTTGCAGCAGCAGCAGCGAAGAAAGAAGAAGAAGCCAGACAGGCCAAAGAAGCAAAGCAGGCTGCTGAAGCAGAAGCTGCACGTCAGAAAAAAGAAGCTGAAGCCGCGAAAAAGGCAGAAAAAGCAGCTCAACCAGTTCAAGAAGTTGCCGCTAATGATTACAACGATGCCATGTTAAAGTCAAAGGCAGGACTCGTATTCAGAGTACAAGTGGCCGCTGGTCCGAACAAGGTCGATCCATCGTTCTTCCAAACTAAATACGGAATTTCAGATGCGGTTGTGATTGAAGAGCATGAAGGTCTGTTCAAATATGTCGTAGGAGAATTCGGTTCGTACCGCCCTGCGAAGACATTCAGCAATGAATTGAGAGACAACAATAGCGTTGAAGGGCCATTCGTAACGGCTTACAACAATGGCACTAGAATTCATGTGAAAGAAGCGTTGGACATTGCCGGACAGTAATGTTAAACTGAAATCGAATATTATAACCCGGCTCCAACCGGGTTATTTTTTACCTTAACATTCCGTTAAGAGGAATGCGTAGAAACATTTTCGCCATAATTGTCATTGTCTTTCTGTTTGAATGCGCAGCATTTTCGCAGGAGAGTACAGATACCTTGCGGGCAAAAGATAATGTGATGTTCGAGTTGCCTACTTTAAGCATCAACTTCGGCATCAACCATCTTATGGGAGACGTAGGTCTGAATAAGCCGGCCCCCTCTCCTATCTCGCAGTTCGGCTATCAGTTCACCATTACACAGCAGGTATCAAAAGCCTTGAATGCGTCTTTTGCGCTGTACACCGGTTCGGTACGCGGGGAAGAAATGCGCGACAGCATCACAAACCTCAATTTCAGAACAACCCTTTTCAGTCAACAACTCAGCGTAGAATACAACTTCTATCCACTCCTGAAACCGAACGATAACGGCCTGCAATTGATCAGACCATATATCGGGGTCGGTGTCGGCCTCCTTTCGTTCCGATCAAAGGGCGACCTGAAAAGTGCCTCTGGGGTAGCTTACCAATATTGGTCTGACGGGACCACCAGAGCCGAGGTGGAAGGAAGTGTTGACCCATCGGAATCTACCATTCTGGAACGCGACTTCGTATACGAGACGGATTTACGCGATGCCAATCTTGACGGTTTGAAAAAGTACTCACAGTTGGCTTTCACGCTGCCCATCAATGCTGGTATCCG
>JBFHEW010000338.1:0-4018 GCA_041583955.1 Bacteroidia bacterium
ACCATTACAGGCGTGAGCCCGAGTAAGGCGATCACCTCAGCTGTGGCCACGTAGGTGAAGGTAGGTACGATGACCTCATCGCCAGCCTTCAATCCAAGCGCCATCATGGCGATCTGTAGTGCGTCTGTTCCGTTGGCACAGGGTATCACGTGCTTGGCACCCAGATACCGTGCGAGTTCTGCTGCGAATTGCTCAACCTCTGGTCCACCAATGAATCGGGTAGACTCCATGACTCCGAGCACGGCCTGATCGATTTCCTTCTGCAATCGCTGGTATTGCGTTTGCAGATCGACCATTGCAATCTGTTTAAGGGTAGTTGGTTTAATGACTGACCGTTTTTTTAAGAGCGCCAAATATAGTCATTTACGTGCCTGATCTGAACAGGAAATTGGCCCGCGGACAGTCGGTTTAAGGGTGTATGGAGTTAACCTTGCTCGATGGCGGTTTTTTCTATTTCCTTGGCAAAGAATTCCCAAGAGAAGCGTTTTTTCTCTTCTATGATGTTCTGCTGAAACCCGACCATGGTTTTTTCATCGTTGAAGAACCGATCCAGATTTTCCGCCACCGACTCTGCGTTTACCTCAGCCACGTAGCCAACCTTGCCATGAGGCACCATTTCCGGTAGGCCGCCAACATTGGTCACAAGCATTGGAGTGTTGAAATGATACGCGATCTGGGTTACTCCGCTTTGGGTTGCGCTCAGATAAGGTTGAGCAACGATGTCGGCAGCGCAGAAGTAGTATCGGACCTTGTACTTGTCAACAAAACCTTCGTTTATGACCACATGGCGCTCTAGGCCAAATTGTTTTATCAATCGGTCGTATTTGGACCGGTTCTCGTAGAACTCACCTGCAACGACCAATTTCAGGTTATGTCGGTCCTTCATTTTGGAAATGGCCTCCAGTAGCAACTCCAACCCTTTGTACTTGCGAATGATACCGAAGAACAGGATCACTTTCGATTCGTTTGTCAATCGCAGGTGTTCTCTGGCGATTTTCTTCTCCACTCTTTCCCCGAAATGGTCATAAAGCGGGTGGAAGAGAAGCTTGCGCGGTTTGGTCGTGTCGAACTGGGCAAGTTCTTTGAGTACGCTCGATGACATGGCCACGAATGCGGTGCATTGATGAAGGAAATACCTGGTGAACGGTCGGTCACCTATTCTTCGTTCGTGAGGGATGACGTTATCGAGGATTCCAATGATGGGCACATTCAGTTTTTTCCCTAGCCAACGGCAAATTGTGCCGAGACATGGCCCCATGAAGGGCAGCCAAAAACGCACCACAACGAAATCCGGCTTCAGTTCAACGATCTGTTTCACTGTGAGCCACCAACTTATGGGGTTGATGGAGCTGATGGTCGATCGGATCTCCACACCTTCCGGTCCTTTTCGGTCAACGGCCTCTTTCTGGCTCGTGCCAGGAAACAGAAAATCAGGATACTGGAGGTAGAACGAGAATATCACATTCTTTATCCCTTGCTTGGAGAATTCCTGCGACAACGATTCGTTCAATTGTGCTATTCCTCCACGGAGAGGGAAGGCAGGACCAATGATCACACATTTCCGTGGTGTGCCCAATGTCAGTCAATTGTTTCGGCAATGTGATAGTTGTTCCTGTCTGCCGATGATCGGGAGATCATTTCAGCCAAGAAGCCCGCTGTGAAAAGCTGCGTACCTATTATCATGGCCAAGATGGCCAGGTAGAACAACGGTTGGTCGGTAACCTCACGCACTTTCACCTGGTTGGCTATGCCTATTATCTTTTCAAGGATCAACCAGGCACTTACCATGCCTCCAAGCAAGAACATCAGCGTGCCGAACACCCCGAAAAAGTGCATTGGACGCTTGCCGAATCGGCTCATAAAAGTGATGACCAGAAGGTCGAGCGGACCGTTTATGAAGCGCTCAATACCGAATTTGGTAACCCCGAATTTCCGCTCCTGATGTTGCACCACCTTTTCCCCGATCTTGGTGAAACCTGCCCACTTGGCAATAACCGGAATGTAGCGGTGCATTTCTCCATATACCTCAATGCTTTTCACTACGTCCTGCTTGTATGCTTTGAGGCCGCAATTGAAATCGTGGAGTTGAATACCGGACATGCTTCGGGCAGCCCAGTTGTAAAGTTTCGTGGGAACGGTTTTGGTGATGGGGTCGTAGCGTTTTTTCTTCCAGCCCGAAACGAGGTCGTAACCGTCTTCAGTGATCATCCTCACCAGTTCAGGGATTTCCTCTGGGCTGTCCTGTAGGTCGGCATCCATTGTAATGATGATGTCGCCTTTTGCAGCATCGAATCCGCGGTTGAGTCCGGCCGACTTGCCATAGTTCCTGCGGAATCTGAGTGCACGGATCTGCGGATATTGCTTCTTGAGGTCTTCGATCACCAACCAAGAACCGTCTGTGCTGCCATCATCCACATACACAACTTCGTACTCGAAGCTGTTCTTCTCCATCACAGAATCTATCCACCTCGTAAGTTCGGGTAGTGATTCGTGTTCATTGTAAAGAGGGATTACGATGGATATGAGCACCGCAATCAATTAGAGTCAGAATCTGAAGAGACGGATGAGAACGGGTCTCCATCCTTTTTCAATATTCCAGCGATTATCAAAGAAATAAGAAAGCCAACGAATGTGTAACTGAGCACGACCATAGCGGCCATAGGACCGGGTTGCATGAATTTCTTGGTCATACTCATGGCCATTTCCACTTGGTCGTCTGGCAGTCCTTGGTCATACATCTGGTCTTCTGTTCTAAGGATCAGTTCTTCCAGCATGTCGGGGTCAATGAAACTGAAGAACACGAATGTGTAGAAGGCCACCATGATACTTGCAAAGAAGGCAATGCCGACCCCTGTTCCAAGCCCTTGGCCATACGACAGTACATCATCTTGATCGGCCCGTTTGGCCTTTGTTCCAAGATAGATCAACGCGGCAATCACGGCATAACTCACCCATTGAGCCCAGCTGGCCTCCGTCATATCAAGTAAATACAATACAAGCGAGATACCAATGAGTGCAAGCCCAAGGATTCCGCCCCAATTCATCAGATGTTTCATGATCGGTTCGTTTGAAATCGGCCCAAAGATAATGGAATGTGCAAGTTGGCTTTACAGGTGGATGTTAAGAGTTATCAAGTTCCTTGGATCGGGAAATGCCATGGCACTGTCTCAAGAAACCCGCTCGATATACCATGAATGTCCAGTTTTTACAAGAGGTGTGAGGTCGACAGCGCCATAGGAACACTCACTTACTTTCGGTGCTGCATGCGGTGCCGTTTGTCGCGAAGCAACAATACCTTACATCATTTTCTGTTCTGTTCTTTTTTCGCTTCAATCACTTTCATCAATTCATCCATTTCCTTCACCGTCATATCATTGTCCTTCACGAAAAACGACACCAGGTTTTTGAACGAACCATCGAAATAATTATCCACCAATTGTCCGGCCGTGTGTTTGGTGTAATCCTCTTTGGAGACGATCGGGAAGTACTGATGCGTTTTTCCGAATGCCTTGTAGCTGACGAATTCCTTCTTTTCCAGTATTCGAATGATGGTGCTGACCGTGTTATATGCTGGTTTCGGTTCTGGGAATTCTTCCATGACATCCTTCACGAATGCTTTTTCCAGTTTCCAGAGCGCATGCATCACCTGCTCTTCTGCTTTGGTCAGATCTTTCATGGGGCCAAATATAAAACTAAAGGAATAGTTATAAAACTAACAAGTTAGTTTTGGTGCTGTTGTCATCTGTTTCAATTCTTTCTCCTCCTCAATTGTAAATACAGCGTAGCGCAAAGTGAACGGAACGAATTAACTTTGCCGCATGCCTAAAAGGATTCTGTTGGTCTCGGCAACTCAACAAGAGATGCCGGTCCTGGAACACGAAGATGTTGATGTTCTGGTAACGGGAGTTGGAATGGTTGCCACCACCTTTTCGCTCACCGGAAAGCTGACAGGGTCTCAGTATGATCTGGTCATGAATGTGGGAATAGCGGGGTCTTTTCGTTCTCAATTCCAACTTGG
>JBFHEW010000339.1:0-4015 GCA_041583955.1 Bacteroidia bacterium
AGACATAAATGTTGATTTGGATAGGATGTGCTTTTCCATTGCAGGGTTCATGGGTTTAAATAAAATAATTTCTTTGTTATAATCACAGCGTAGCGCCAATTTCAAGACTGAAAAATCCATCTAACTGTTCTTCCAATAAGTTTAATGCGCAGAAGCTACTTAAGCTACTTTCTGCAAGCCATCCAACAGTCGGATCTTTTCCTCCAGTATGCTCTTGAAAGGAAACTGTTCCGCACGGTTTTGCGCGTTGAGCTTGGCATATCGGTCAACTGTTCCGGCAATCTCCCGTTTCCTAAGCGAACCTTTTCTGAATAGCTTTTCGGAAAGGCGAGTAAGCAGTTCGTGTTCAGTACGTAAGGTTTCGTTCGCCAGGCCCTCCCCTTCTTTCAAATACTTCAGCACCAACTGATCCAACTCTCCTTTATGGTCAATGACTCCATTACTGCTGACCGTGTTCTTTGTATCGAACAAGGCTGGCCCTAGTTCAAATCCGCAACTCTCGAGAATCCCTCTGACCATAGTGGAACAGCCGTGGATGTCGGAGGATGACCCTGTGGTCACATTCTCTTCGCCAAAAACAAGTTTTTCAGCAACATAACCTCCAAGATGAAAGGCCACCAACCGGATCAACTGACTTCTTTGAACGAGTTCAATCTTGCCCGTACGGATAACGAAGCCACCTGAATTGGTTGAAGACGTGGCAGACACGGCAATTTCAGGTACATCCCCAAGTAGCAACGCGGAACAGACAGCATGACCTGCTTCATGCACTGACGTCACCGCCTGCTTATTGTCGCGTTTAGCCAGCCGCTTGTTCTGTAGATCCAAGCGGACCTTTTTAGACTTTTGCCCCAATTGTTCGTTTCCGTTCATAAAACAGAAGAACAATGACTGGGACCTGAAGGAGACCTTCACTGAGTCGGCATGAGGAAAATCTATGAGTACATGACCCAAGATCTCCGACAGGTTGTTTTGAATGAATCGATCAATGGTCGTATTCACCGGACGGAAACCTTGGGTTGGATAAACACCCTCTTGAAAAATGATTCGGAGTACGCTCCGCGAGAGGATGAGACGGACCTGATGCTCTGCTTCAAAGGATTTCGCAATGGCATCGGTTCTTTTGACTATGTAAGCCTTGAAATCACTTTCGCCCATTGCCGGGTAGATGATATGGTTGTTACCCAACCGTGCGATGTGCTCATCCCGGAAGCGGATAGATAGGGCATCCTTGATATGATTCAACGAGATATCGTTGGTGAGTTTTTTCCAGATATCAGCGGGTACATCCGGGTTCTTGTCACCGGCCATCCGGTAAGCTTCGTCCAGATTTCCAGCGATCACGATCAGTGCTTTCGTGCAGTCGAGGATCTTCGGTCTTTTGGCGTCTTCAAGCAACGCTTCCAAGAACGCGATGGTTTGTTCTCCATCCAATTGCTCCAGGTGTTTCTGTACCTGGTACTCTGTATCGAAACCACCGCGGCTGAGTTCAAGTACCTCATCCCAGTCGTAGCTAGGGAAAAAAGGAAGTGATTTCTGGAGCTTGTTCTGATTGTTCTTCTGTCTTCGGGGTATTCCGGTTCTGCGGTCCCTTTTTAGAATGGTGTCTGCATTTTCGATACGCTCATTGGTGATGTTACAGAACAATTCGAGGCCCTCTACCACATAACCGTCCTTAACCACAACGCCTTTCAAGAGGCATAGTTTGAGGAGCTTCAATCGTTGTTGCAGGATATTGACCGAGCTGCTGAAATCGTGCATTTCAAGTTTTCCTGAATCCAACATTTTCCAGACATTCCCCATCCTACCGACAATTCTATCCTCGCCCTTTTGCTTGGAACGTGCATGTTGGAATTCGTCAAAGAGCAGTACGAACGGACGACCGCTATTGTGCTCAAAGACCTCGTCAAGGGTATGATAGAAGGAGGCACCACCATCATTGGAATTACCCATATCCAAGGGGTACAGCGCGTTCTCCATTTCAACCAATTCGCAGAACCTTCGAACCAATGAGGTCTTTCCAACACCTGTCATCCCCCATAGATTGACCACCAACGGTCTCCCCTGCACTGATGGCAGGACGAACCACGTGCGGGCACTCTCAATGAACGCCTCGATCACCCCATCAATACCTACGAATTCCTCCAGCAAGGTGGCTTTGGCGGAATCCAGGATTGCCAGTTTTTGAATGATCTGCTGTTTTGAAATCTGTCTATCTGTCTGCATCGTTGTAGTTTTTTAATTCGGTGCAAACATCAGAAGGCAATGCGTCAAAACATGTCGCGCTATTCGTAGTACTTCCTTATGTCGTCCAGCGTCTTGGCCATTTGCTTTTTGACCGCCTCCGGACTCAGGATCTTCACATTATAGGACATTCGAAGAATCTCCTGATAGAATTCGAAATTGGGGACAACGGTCAGTTCAAAAACATATCCACCATCTTTTGGCCCCAACTCTTTCTGAGAGCTGTGAAGTGGAAGGGTCCGCATGTAATTGGCATTGTACGGCTCAGACCAGATTTGAATCTTTGTGGGAACGCCATCCTTTTCGAAAAGCCCGATGACATTTTCGAATAAGTACTTGGGATCGTCCTTTTCCGAGAGCTTGAAAGACGTGCTGGTCTGTACGAATTTCTCCATTCGGTCAAGGCCGAAACTTTTTACCCAATCGTCTTTCAGATCCTTTCCAATAACGTACCACCGCCTACGGAATTGTTTAAGATAATAGGGACAAACGGTCCGCTGAGAAACGTCTCCGTCAAACTTGTGGTATTCGAATGAAACCTGCTTCCTTTTCTTAATTGCTGGAATGACCTTCGGAATCACGTCCAGCCCTTTTGAAACAGGAATGTCCGGATAAATGATCCGGCCAATGGATTTTTCGTCCTGCAGCTCATTTATGAATGTATTGGCGAGGCGTGCCGACTCCAAGAAACTGTAAAGAATAGGCGTCTGTTCCGAATCGTCTTCTTCCAACTCATACCAATGATTGGGAGCCAATCCTCTTTTTATGACACTCACTCCAGGCATGGCGTTCAGGGCGTTGATTGCCCGTTGGATCGACCTGAGACTAAGTGGATCACCGATATCTTCCAGATAATTCAGAATATCAGCAGTTCGGGGCTTTGAATTGCTTCGGATGTAATCCAATATCGCAGCATGACGATCATATACTTTCGAGTAGCTCATGCAACAAATTTAAGCTACGACAAGAAATGGCGCATTACATGGTTTTCTTTGTGTTGTGGAAGAGACCATCATTGAGCTTCGTGGGAATGGCGTTGTCATGACTGTGTACGAGATTGACACACCAACTCTTGAATTTTTGAATGCCAGAGCCAAACGCATTGGAGAAGACCTATCACAACTTTGGTTCGATCCATTCTTCTGGCACCCTCCCAAAATGCATCAGATCAAGCAGGGATTGAAGGTGGTCGGAGAATACAGGGGCTTGATGAATGATGACATTTCATTCATGGAGATAAGAAAGAAAGGCAAGAAAAGAAAGAAATACTTGGTAAAGGAGTTGATTGGAGAGGGGCAATTGTTTCCGATGGTCGGGTTAAATGATTTTCATGTTCAAAAAAGTAATAATGACAAAGGTTTGCTTACAGAGGCGGTAGAAGTCACTGGCTGTGTGGGGAGGTTCAAAGTGCGCACTAGTTCTGAACAGTTCCATCTTTCGAACCTTCGTCTGCTCTGGCTAAAGCACAAAGTATTCAACAGTTCAATTTTCTTCTTTATTAAATACTCGAAAGCACCCCTTCTTACCGTATTTGACGAATATATGGTTAGAAGAAGTGCTTTGACCCTAAGCCAATAAAGTTGGAAAGTCATGGAGTTTCGTTCTGGACCTGCTACATTTGGCCGGACAGTGAGTTAAGTCATAGCCTGTGATAATTCACAACTTTACAGAAATGACAACAAGAAGAAAATTCACCAGAGAGTTCAAGCTAAATGCTGTTGAACTCAGTTACCAGCGTGAGAACATCAAAGAACTGTCCGCAGAGTTAAAC
>JBFHEW010000340.1:0-4012 GCA_041583955.1 Bacteroidia bacterium
ACGTAGGCACCCCGTAAAAGGCTCCTTTTGGGTTGAGCCTGTCGAATTTTACCGCATCGTCATAGGTTTTCAGCACAATGGCGTTGAGGGTCGGATTCACCTTTTCTGAACGTTCAATGGCCGCTTCTATGGCTTCCTGGACCGTTATCTCTTTCTTAGCGATGGCTTCAGCCACTCCAGTGGCATCGTGCGAACCAAGCGCATCATTGCCAAAAGCATTCATTCTGTTCTTCATGAAGCCGAAGTTAATTAACGTTCAACATAGTTTACCTCCGATGACAGTAAGATGGCGTCATGCTGTTCGCTAAGAGGCGGTTCATCATTCCCTTATCCACCCGCGAGGATTCTTCAGGAAATCGGCCCTGAATGTGGCGAGTACCTCTTGCAGTTCCTGGCCTTTCTGTTCGTTTCTGGAGTGCACGTTATAAGCTTCGTAAGGACTTTCTTTCAGATCATAGAGTTTGGGCCAATTGTCGAGCCGATTGATGGATGTATCGCTATCGGCAGGCGAATATTGCGGCACGAATCCTTTGGTTGCATAATTGGGATGCTCCAACGGAACGGGCCACGTATAGCTGTAGTTCGTCTCAACGAATTTCCAGTCGCCAATGCGCACTGCTTCAAATGCGTAATCATGGAAGAAGAAGAGTGGACGGGTGCGCGCCATACCTGTTTCAGATGTGTCGCTCAGAAGACCGAACAGGTCCATTCCGTCTATCACCCTGTCTTTCGGTAACGAAACGCCAGCAGCTGCCGCAAACGTGGGCAAGAGGTCAATGCCCATGGCCGGTAGATCTGTTCGGTAGGCCGATGGCAACATTTTCGGGTACCGTATCATGAAAGGCACCCTGTATCCACCTTCAAACACCTGTCCTTTACGGCCACGCAGCCCGCACGGGTTTCCTTCAAACCAAGGCCCGTTGTCGCTGGTAACCACCACTATGGTATTGTCCGTCAGATCAAGGCTATCCAGATAAGCCAGTATCTGTCCTACGCTGTGATCGAATTCCTCAACCGCATCGCCATAGGCACCTGCCTTTGATCTTCCTTTGAAGTTCTTTGATGGGAAAAACGGTTGATGTGGGTCTTTGTGCGCCACATAAAGAAAGAAGGGGTCGTTCCTGTTCTCTGAAATGAAATCCTTGGCTGCATCGGTAAACAGTTGCGTGTAGTGTGCCTGATCAAGGCCAATATCATCCAACACCTTCACGTCATTGTCATAGAAGGCCACAGGCCAATCGTCATTCGAGGCTTCAAGTCCCACAAAATAGTCGAACCCATGGTTGAACGGATGGAATTGGTCATCCTGTGAGATGGTTCCAAGGTGCCATTTTCCCACAATGCCTGTGCTGTAGCCAGCAAGTTTCAGCATTTCGGGAATGATGATCTCTGACGGCATGATGCCGTTGATGATGTTGTGCTCGCCACGCATATCAACCGCTCCAAGCACGTTGGCAATGCGACTTCCGATGTTCATCACCAAGCTGGTGTTGACATGATGGAAAGGGTAGGCGAGACCCTGACGAAGTGCATATCTGCCCGAGAGGAAGCCGATGCGTGATGGCGTGCAGATGGATGAAGGTGCGTAGAAGTTGCTGAAAACCACACTTTGAGCAGCAAGCGCATCCAGATGCTTCGTATCTATCACCGTTTGGAGGTTGTAACCGACATCGCCATACCCGAGGTCATCAGCCAGAATGAATACGATATTCGGTCTATCGGCCACGGGCGTCACTTCAACCACCGATCCGAGTTCAAATGCATGGTCTGCGAAATCCGAACGCACGAGTCCTTGATGTGCCGGTCCTTGCATGAAATACCAGGTGAGGATTCCACCCAACAAGAGGAGCAGGAAAACCGAAAAAGCCAGTAGGAATTGCTTGAAATACGTCATGCTGAAATGTACTAAAAGCTTGGATGTATGAAGCGTTCCGTCTGCAACGCTTGTCAATTGCTAACCCGATGCTTCTTACATTGCAGCAAATAAATAGCACGATATGGTAAAGTCTTGGTCTAAAATGGTAATAGCCGGCATGCTGATGGTAGGATGTGGCGAAAGTGGTTCGGAAACAGAAACGAATGCACCAGAAGCAGCGCAGGAAACAGGCGCAAACACAGGAATTGTAATAAAGGAAGTACCACCGATTGATGCTGGAAATGCTTCATCAACGGTGAAGTTGAACCCGCCACATGGAGAGCCCGGTCATGATTGCGCCATTGCGGTCGGTGCACCGTTGGATGGTTCCGGTTCTACGGCTCAACCCACATTCAATCCTCCGGTAGTATCTCAGCCGGCTGCACAACCAGCTCCACAAGGACAGGCTCCTGCCAATGGCATCAATCCACCACACGGAGAACCCGGTCATGATTGTGCCGTTGCTGTGGGCGCACCTTTGCCTGGCAAATAACCAATAACGGCTGTTTTTCAGGACAAAGAACGAATTGAGTCTGAATAAGCTGTATTTCCGGTAGATACTGTACTGATAATTGAATATTGGAAAATAGCTTATAATGTAATGACGTTATGTTACTTAGCTTGGGTTAATTTTAAAGTTTGAGCCTTCACACTTTTTGCAGAATTAAGTAAGCATTGTATTTTCGCAATGCGGTTCATTCGTGGCAAAAAGTGTGAAGGCTCAAACTGTTCACTCGTTTTCTACGGTTCTACGCAGTAGAAGTAAAGTAGAAATAGAGTAATAAAATTAAAGGCGTGGGAGATAATGAATTAAATGATAGAGAGAACTTCAGACGTTTTCTTATTAGGAAGTACGTTTTGGAACTGATATTCTATCTCGTGGTGGTGTCTACACTTTTCGTATTTAAGCACTTCGAGTTCATAGATTCTACTACGACTGGAACTCTTGTTGCTGCTGTTATTGGCTACTTCGTTAGCGATATACGAAAAATTCATAGCTGACCTTAGCAGTAATAAGAAAACAACAACTAAAAACTCCATAATTCATTTCTCTGTGCGGCTATTTAACATAACGCTTAATTATGACTTCGACTTTTTAGGCGATCATAATTAATATTATGTTAAATAGCATGGAATGAACAAAGGGGACGATTGTCCCCTTTGCATGTTTCAATGATGACCGAATTACTTCATCCGTGCCATGATCTCGTCATACTTTGATTTGAATGAGGCATCCTCCACCATCTTACGGTAGTACAATTGCTTCAAGGAAATCAATACTCCTTTATCATCGGCATTGATCGCGTATGCTTTCTCCAGAATTGGCAAAGCCTTGTCAAAAACCTTATCGGCTTCTGCTTTTGCAGCCTCATATTTCTTGGTATCGTCTATGAGGTTTGCTGCTTCGTTCATTTTTACCGCTTGGTTGAAATAAAGCGCTCCAAGGTTATATACCGCATCAAAGTTAGAACCGTCCAATTCTACCGATTTCGCGTAGCTTTTCTCTGCAGCGGCCAAATATCCTTGGTATGCATCGTTTCCTTTCGGATTCGCTTCAATTTCCTTTGCAGCAAGTCTGTCGTTCACAAAACCCAACGCAAAATGCAACGAAGCATTGTTAGGCTCACCTTGAATGGCCAGCTCCAGCGATTTCATGGCCTCAGCATGCTGGTCTGATTTCAAGTACACGTTCACTTCGTTGGTGATCAACGCCTGGTTATTCGGGTAAAGCTTTCGACCTTCTTTCAAGATGGCAACAGCCTTTTCATCGTTTCCGGCTGCAGCATACATGTTCTGCATGCGTACAATGGCTGCTTCGGCCTTGTAGTTGATGGCCATGGCTTCGCGGTAGTACTTCTCTGCCTTTTCCAGATCGCCTACCTGTTCTGCGCATGCACCGGCATAATAGATCGCCAATGAATCAGTACGCTTGATCTCCGGTATGGCAGCTGCCTTCAACGTGTTCTCAAAAGCAGTCAATGCGCCAGCATAATCCTTCGCGTTGTAGCGCAAGATTCCCTCGTTCACAAATTGCCTTCCTTCCACGTCCAAGTACTTCAATGTCATGTCCGTGTGGAAGTTCTTATCATCAAGCTC
>JBFHEW010000341.1:0-3988 GCA_041583955.1 Bacteroidia bacterium
AGTGTTGGAGTTTCTGGGGTGAATTGGAATGTGAAGATCATGAACATGAAGTATGGAAGCATTGGAAGCGCAAACAACCCCAATGAGGCCAATGTGATCGAAGCATACACTTATCCGCTCGTCATGAGACGGTTGTACGAGCAGACAAACGGGGCAAAAGGAGCCTACGTGGTCGCAACCAACTCCTCGTGGGGTATTGATAATGCGAATGCGTTGAATGCCCCTATCTGGTGTGCGTTCTACGACACGCTTGGACTATCAGGCATACTCAACGCAGGTTCAACGGCAAACAATAATGTGAATATAGACGTGGTAAGCGATCTTCCAACGGGCTGCACCAGCGAATATCTCATCTCCGTTACAGCAACAAACAACCAAGATGTCAGAACATTTTCGGGCTACGGCCAGACAATGGTCGATCTTGGAGCACCGGGCGAGGATGTAAGGACCACCGCAGCCGGGGGAGGATACACCACCACATCCGGTACCTCATTTGCCGGACCGGCAACGGCCGGAGCTGTTGCCTTGCTCTATTCTGCGCCCTGTGCATCGCTTGCGGCCATTTCGCATTCAGACCCTGCGCTGGCAGCTCAAATGGTGCGAGATGCCATTTTCAATGGTGTGGACCCGGTGGCAAACCTTGCAACCGAATGTGTAACAGGCGGACGTTTGAACTTGAAGGGAGCTTTGGATCAGATACTCAACACCTGTCAGAGCGGAGGGTGTCTCAGACCTTTTACCTTATCGGCATCGGGCATCACCGATACGGAAGCAGCCATTGACTGGAATGCGCTGGCATCCATCGATTCGTTCAATATAAGCTATGGCGAAGTTGGCGGGACAGCAATACCGGTGTCAGAACTTACGGAGTCTCAGTATTCCTTGTCGGACCTGAACGCATGTTCTGATTATTGGTTGGTGGCACAGTCAATTTGTGATGGCGAGACAAGTGATTGGAGTGATACCCTGTTCTTTTCCACTGATGGTTGTTGTGAGCCTCCGTTCACCGTAAATGTTGAGAACGTAGGGGAGTCTGATGCTGAGGTTAGTTGGTCGTCAGTTCTGGCAGCCGAAAGTTACCTGGTGCAGTGGAGGCCGGTTTCGGGTGGGGATTGGTTTGAAATGGACAGCGTGACCGGTACAGTGCTGGATCTGACCGATCTGGAGCCATGTACGTTGTATGAACTTCAGGTGGCCACCAATTGTGAGGGAGGAACGACAGATTTCATTATTGCTGAACAATTTCAAACCTCTGGTTGCGGTTCTTGTACTGATGAGACGTTCTGTGAGTCTTCCGGAAGGACCCAGTTTGAATACATAACCAACGTAACCGTAGATGTGCTCAATAACACATCAACAGGTGCAGCATCAGGGTATGCCGATTTTACAGATCTGTCTGTTGATCTACAGCGCGGGCAGACCTATCAGGTTTCGTTCAGTCCAGGGTTTTCCGGACAACCATATACAGAGCATTTCCGGTTATGGATAGACCTGAATCAGAACGGTTCGTTCACCAATGCCGAGCTTCTTTTCGATGATACGCAGGGATCAACCAGTACCGTTACAGGAACTATTACCATTCCGATGACGGCCGATCTGGGTTCTGCGCGTATGCGGGTTTCCATGGCCTATGGCGGGCAGTTCGGAGACTATCCGCAAACCCCATGTGATGAAGGACAGGATGGAGAAGTAGAAGATTACTGCGTGAATATTCTGGAAGCCGATTCAACAGGACCGGACGGAATAACGCAAGCCAATGGCATTTTCGGAATAGAGGTTTTTCCTGTTCCAACTTCTGACATTCTTACCATTAGAATGATCGATAACGATAAGGAAATCACCGATATCGTGGTGATGGATGCTTCGGGCAGAATCGTTTCAACCATCCGGTCAAACGGACAATCAACCCAGCGCATCGATGTTTCAGGATTTTCAAATGGTATCTATCTGATAGAACTACGCAATGGTCAAGGCGCCATCAATGGGCGGGCGAGATTTGTGAAACAATAGTTCATTATGTACTTGTCATGAATCAGAAAGAGGCGGAATCCCGCCTCTTTCTGATTTTCAGACCACCTGTGGGTGATCTTCAATACGCGGGTTTGCTTCCTTTCCTAGGTTCATTTCTCCTTTTCTCAAATAAAATATCACTCCGTAAATAGCTTACGTTCTGGGGCTGTTGGTTTGCTGATGTAATTAAAACATCACGCCATGAAAAACACAGAAAACAACACCAAGGAACTCGTTCTCGAAGTGGTGAAGGACGGATACCGAAGACTTATCTTCAGAACCGACATCGGAAATGGGACCATGCTTTTTCTCGAAGAATCTGACCTTATCGACTTTTCGAGACCGATCACTGAAAGCAACGATTTCAACGTGTTCTTCACCATGCGTGCATTCTGGAAATCATTCACAGAATACACAAGCATCGAAGGGTTGTCGAAGCGTCAAGTGTGGCATGAGGCCAGCAACGAGTGGCTCAGTCTGAATCCCGTATTCGTTCACGAGGATGTGAAGCCAATGATACGTAAGAGCCTAGCAGAGGCAACCCGAGGAATTCAGAACGGTGACATTCAGAACGTAGACGGGGTAAGAACATGGTTGCGTAAGCTTTCTGAACCGACCACCGAACTGGAAAATGCCATTAACCCATCAAAACAATATCGTCATGCTGTTTGATCACAGATTCATTACACCCAACGCGTTGGAAAGGGTCCAATACGCCAACATCACTTCCCTGACAGGTTTTCTGGGAGGTATTGAAAAGAGCGATGTGCCGTTCGTTTACCATCATCTTCGCAAAGGTTGCATCCTGAAACTCCATGCCATCAGCGGTTCCGATAACAGGCATCTCATGTTCGGGGTCAACTACGGCTCCTACCGTTTAGGGATATTAAGTAGCAGTATGTCAAAGCGAATTCAGGAGCTGGAAACAAGAGGTCAGATATACCGACTTACCATCGCAACGATCGTAAAGGAGAAATACATGCCGCCCACAGCGATCATGGTTGAACTGGAGTCTGAAAACGAGCTTCTGGACAACGTTGCGTGATATACGTAACAATAATCAGTCATATTTAAAACTGAACATACGATTGTTGAAAAAGATGAGACAAAATTGCAACCGACTTTCTATACGGAATCTACTTTCGTGCGGTAATAACAAACCTGTTCAATATTCAAATTGATGACGCGATTTTTCAGCATTTTCATTTTTTCTTTCATCTGTATGGTAAGTGTGGCCAACGCCACTGTCAATGACCCTACATCCGGTACTAAGGTTGAGATAGCTCCTAAAGTTGAGAACAACCTTCTTAGTATTGAGGTGGACGAGACCCTTGCAGGAGCAAGTATGACCGTGTCTGTTTTCAACACAATGGGAGAGATCGTTGTGGAAACCACTCTTGGTTTGGGATTGAACAAGATCGATGTTCAAGGTCTGAATAAAGGAGAATACGTTGCGGTTGTTCGTAAGAACGGTGAGTACACGAGCAAGAGCAGCTTTATTGTAGGGTAAAACCACAGAAACATTACTTGAAAGCCTGGCCTCCACGGTCAGGCTTTTTTATTTCAACGCCTTCTGATAACGGTCAATGGCTCTTTGTCGCGCAACTTTATGATCAACGATCGGCTTCGGGTAGGTGAGTTCCTGGAATTCCGGAACCCATTTCTTTATGTATTTCAGTTGCGGATCGAACTTCTCTGTTTGCAGGTAAGGATTGAACACACGGAAATAAGGCGCTGCATCGCAGCCTGAGCCTGAGGCCCATTGCCACCCCCCGTTGTTGCTCGAAAGTTCGAAATCAATCAATTTCTGGGCAAAATATGCTTCGCCCCATCGCCAATCCAATAAAAGGTGTTTGGTGAGAAAACTGGCCACGATCATTCTTACCCGGTTATGCATCCAGCCCGTTGCGTTCAGCTCCCGCATTCCAGCGTCAACTATCGGATAACCGGTCTGTCCTGTACACCAGGCATGGAAATG